>NZ_CAKJTM010000015.1:62065-92821 GCF_917627345.1 Protofrankia sp. CiP3
CCGGGCGCTCTTAGCCGAAGAAGTTGAGGTGACGGGCGCCGTTCGCGTCGGTGGCCGCCGCGGCGACCGCGGACTCCAGATGCGCCCGCCACCAGTCCTCGGCCGAGTCGGCATCTCCGCCGCACAGCAGGGAGACGAGGTGCGCGTGTTCGCCGTGGGTGCGCAGGTTCACGGAGCTGATGTCGGCTCCCGGCTCGGCGGAGGACCTGGCCATCCGATCGGCGCACCCGACCTGGCCGGTGTGCGTTTCGATCATCCAGTAATACTGGCGCAGCGTGACGGCAACGGACTTGATCTGGGTCGCGTCAGCGATCGCCAGGTGGAACCGTGTCGTCGCCTTGGCGAAGGCTGCGGGGTTTGTCAGCGTCGCCTCCTCCCCGACCAGCGCGGCCTTGAGGGTCTGCAGGACATCGGGATCGCTTCGCTGGGCCACCCGGCGGGCCAGCGGCGGCTCGATCAGACTCCGTGCCTGGTGGATGTCGCCGAGATGCACTTCCCGGTGCTGAAGCAGTAAGGCCGTGTAACGGGCAGACTGATCGACCGTGGGCGCACATACCTGTGGGCCTGTCCGGGAACCTCGGCGGGGCCGGATGAGCATCTCCGACTCCAGGACTCGCAGCGCCTCACGCAGGGTCGGCCGGGATACGCCGAACCGTGACATGAGCTCCGCTTCCGGGGGAAGGAAGTCGCCCGTCCGCAGGTCGCCAATTATGATCATACGGCGGATGCGGGTCGCGACCAGCTCGGTAAGCTTCGGCCCGCGTTCCAGCGGAGCCGTGAGATCATCACTTTTAGTGATCACTTCAAATGCTCCCTGTTGTGGAGATTTTCGCCACTTTAACAAATACTTAAGGATGAATTATCATGGTTTGTCCGGGCGGTCGTGGCCAGGATGGCGCGGCGCCCGGCGGTGACGCGAAAATCATGATCGTATTATGGTCGACTGGCCAGGCTGTCTCCGCTGGGCGTCGATCGCTTCGAGCACCATCCATCAGACACGCTCTAGCGGCCGGTGAAGTTCGGTGGCCGGCGCTCGTTGAACGCGTTCACCGCCTCAGAAAGATCATGAGATGGGAGGAAGGCGGCATTCCAGGCCCGGACATAGCGCAGGCCGCTGTCGACCGCCGCGCTCCGGGCCGCGTCCAGAACCTCCTTGATGCCCTCGACGACCAGCGGCGGATTGGCCGCGGCCTCGTCGGCGAACGCATGGGCGGCGGCGAGTGTCGCGGCCGGGCCCGGCAGGACGTCATTGACCAGCCCGATCCGCTCGGCGCGGATCGCGTCGATGTCCTTGCCCGTCAGGGCGAGCTCCCGCAGGTGGCCGTCCCCGATGATGGCCGGCAGGCGTTGCAGGCTGCCCATGTCAGCGACTATGCCGACTTTCACCTCTCGCACGCTGAACATCGCCTCGGCGCTCGCGTAGCGGACGTCGCAAGCGGCCAGCAGGTCAACCCCGCTGCCGATGCACCAGCCGCTGATCGCGGCCGCGACGGGCTTGCGGCAGTTCGCGACCGCGGTAAGCGCATCCTGCAGGGCGCGCAGCTTGTGCAGCATGCGGGTGCGGCCATGGGCGAGACCGACGTCGGTGCCGTTCGGCCCGATGATCCCCTCGAGCATGGTCCGCAGATCCAGGCCGTAGCAGAAGTTGTCCCCGGACCCGGTGAGGACCACGGCGCGAACGCTGTCGTCAGCGTCCAGCGCGGCGAACACTACCGGGATCTCGCGCCAGAACTGCGGACCCATCGCATTACCCTTGCCGGGGCCCAGCAGGGTGACCTGGACCACTGGGCCACGCCGCTCGAGCCGCACTGACAGCAGCGACGGCGCGGGCGGATCGGTGAACACATATGGTTCCAGAATGATCTGTTCGTAACCGATCGCTCCTTCCCGCACCGAAGCGGCGTCGCTGTCGGCATCGCTGCCGCTGCCGCTGCCGTCGTCGCCGGAAGCATTCGCCGTTCTCTCATCTGTCGCGGTCATTGGAGCCCCTCCGCTGTCGGCTGCCCCGGGCTCTGGTGACGCTCGGGGCAGCCAGGTGTTTTGTCGCGGCCCATGCGGTGGTGAACAGGTTTGTCAACACCGGTCCTGTTGCTGATCGAATCAGTGTGGCACGCAGGCTACCGTTGGGTAGCAACAGCCTTCCTGGTGTGCGGGAAACGCGATCGCCCTTGACGAGATCGGTTCAGAGCGCCCGAGGACAGAACGTTCGATCAGTGAGCGGCTCCCCGCATCCCAGCCCCGCTCCTTGATCCACGCCACTGTTGCCAGGCGCTCTTATGCCAGCGGTCGCCGAGGGTGATCGCAGCCGTGGTGAACCCGCGGGCTCGGGGAGTGATACGGATGTCGGCGTGCGCCGAGAAGATCATCGATATAGGACGGCGCTGGCACTGCCGGCGAAGCCCGGCGACTGGGCCAGATAGTCCATTGCCGAACGCGAGCGCAGGGTGAGGTCCAGCGTTGCCGCCACGCAGTTGTTGTAGGAGTTCACGATGAGCTTGCCCTGTACCCGGATCGCCGAACTGGCCACATCGGTCAGGAACAGGTCCGCCACACAGCCGAGCTCCGGATAGGAGGCCCGTCCGACGTTGTCCCCGATGTCGCCGTTGGTCAGCGAGATCTTCACCGTGTACGCGGCTGATCCAGGCTGGCTCACGCTTCCGGACCAGGATCCCGGGAAACCGGAAGGCATGTCGTAGGTTCGCGCTGCCGCTGTGGGTGCGGGCGCCGCCGAGGACTGTGGTGCGGCGGGGGACCGGGCGACACCTCCGGCAGCGCCGCCGCTGCCCGTTCCGGCGGCGCTGCCCGAGCCCGGGCCGCTCGCGGTTCTCAGGGCGATCTCGGTCGTTGGCGGGGCGGTCGGCGCCTCGAGGCTTGGCGCCGCGGCCGATGCGGTCGGGGCAGCCGTCGCGGCGGGGCTGTGGCTGGTTGCCGTGCCGCCGCTTGCCACCGGTGGCCGTGCGTTGATGGTCGCGGTGTTCTGGGTGGTGGTAAGCGTGAGTGCCGCGGCACCGGCGGCCAGCAGCGTGACCGCTACCACAGTGATGATCGCGGTTTGCCGGCGCCGTCGGCCGGCCGATCGCTTCCGCCCGCTCAGGACGCCATCGTGTTGGCGGACCCAGCCGGCGGCGGTCGGTGCCTGACTGGCCCCTGTGCCGCCGGGCTCCGGTATGAAGGGCGAAATCTCGACCGGTGCGGCGAGGTCGAGCGTGCCGGTGGCACCCGCCCGGCGCGGGCTCACGATCGTCGCGTCCGCGGGGAGCAGAGCGGTCGCCCCGTCGTCCGGCTCGGCAGGCGCAGGCGCAGGCGTATCGTGATCGGCGTTACGTGGCGAGTGGGCTGGCTGCTGGAATCCGGAACTCGCGAGCAGGGCCAGCCCGCTTTCGGACCCGGCCGCGGTGGGACGGGCCGCCGGGTCCTTCGCGAGCATCCGAGAGATCATGTTCCACAGCGCCGGTGGGATGTCGGCAATGGGCGTGGGCGCGTCCTCCATGTGGGCACGCAGTAACGCGATCGGGTGCGGCCCGGAGAACGGCGGATCACCGGTCAGGAGCTCGTAAAGCATGACTCCCGCGCTGTAGACGTCGGCGGCCGGTTGTGCGTGCTCGCGCTGGGCCAGTTCCGGTGCCATGTAGAGCGGTGTCCCGATCGCGCCGGTGAGGCGGGTCAGCGACCGGCCGTGGGCGAGCCTGGCCACGCCGAAGTCGGTGAGCCGCGCTTGCGGATCAGCTGGGTCGGTGACGTCGATGAGGACGTTCGCGGGCTTGAGATCGCGATGGACGACGCCGGCCGCGTGCACGGCCGTCAGCGCGCGCAGCACCTGGCAGGTCAGCGCGACTGCCGCCGGGACGGCGAGCTTTCCCCGGTCCCGGAGATAGACCCTGAGGTCCACGCCGTTGACGAGGTCCATCACGATCGCGAGGGTGTCACCCTCCACCACCAGGTCGCGGACAGTGACGAGATGTGGATTGTTGAACCCGAGCAGCACGGATCGTTCCTGTACGAACCTGGCGACCACCTCGGGGTCGTCCGCGAGTTCCGCGCGCAGGACCTTCACCGCCACCTGACGGTCGCCGCCCACCGTGGATCCCCGCCAGACCTGGCCGAAGGCGCCCCGGCCGATTGGTTCATGCAGTACATAGCCAGAGCCAAGTTTCCGCACAGCGCGAGCCCCTTCCCCGGAAAATCCCACTCATCACACCATCTCGGTGACGGGTGATGTCCAGGTGGATGGATCGCGAGGCTGCGGGGGAGGCGTTCTGTGGTGGGCGATGCCGCGTCCCCTGGTGCCGGCCGCTCGTGCGGACGCCCGCTGTAGCGGGTCGGGCTGTCGGTGGGGCCGACGGCTGAAGCCGCTGGCCGCTGGCCGCCGGTGCCGCGAGCGTTGCCGGTCAGATGTTGAGTTCTTCCTTGACCAGGTGGTTCCAGGTGATGGCTCCGACGATGCCGTCGACGTCGCTTCCGACACTCCGTTGGAACCCTCGTACCCAGGCGTCGGTCAGCGGGCCGAAGACCCCGTCCACGGGGAAGGGGTGCGCGGGATCCCCGGTGCGGAAGTTCGCCTGGTCCTGAACGGCGCGCACCGCGTCGCCCTTTTCGCTTCGGTCGCCCTCGCGGACAGTGATGATGAGCGATGGCCAGGTCTGGTCGCCTACGGCGCCGTCAGTCGTGAGCCCCCGCAACGACTGGAACTCGCGAACCGCCGTCTCGGTCCGCGGCCCGAAGTTCCCGTCGATGGCGACGGTGTATCCGTGCGCGCGAAGAAGGTACTGTATGGTACGTACCGCTTCGCCTATTTTGCCGCTCTTCTGCATGGGCCAGGTCAGTGCCATGGTCGGCCTCCTTCGGCGCGTGGTCCTGGCGGCGGCCTCTGGAAGCCACCATCACTTCACTATAAGTGATGATTCGATTCCTGTCAGTCGCATTTCAGGGTTGGGTGACGAACGCGGTCCGCCTCGGAGAGCGTTTCCTCGTTGATCCTGTTTGGGTTTGTCCATGGACGCTGGGCTGGTAGGCGGCGGTGCAGCAGCGGCCCGGTCCGCAGTGACAGGTAGGCGAGGGCCGAGGCCGGGATGGGCAGCCAGAAGTTCGCCAGCCGCCAGGTCACCACCCCCAGCAGGGCGATGGCCCGGGTCGTGCTGAAACCCACGAGCGTCGGTACGAGTACTCCTTCGATGATCCCGAGCCCACCCGGTGTGATAGGGATAGCTGCCAGCACGTTGGCGAGCCCATAGGCGATCAGAAGACCGTCCAGTGCCGTTGCGTGACCGTAGGCATACAGAAACACCCACAGGGAAGCGGCGTCAAGTAACCAGTTCGCGGCCGCCCACAGTGTCGCCCTGATGAGCAGGGGCCGGTCCCTGCCGAGGACTCGGAGACGATCGGCGAGGGTGCGGACGAGATTTTCGGCGCCGCTCGGTGACACCCCTGGCAGGCGGCGGGCGATGGCACGGACGATGCGGACGGTCCGTTCGCTCCCACGGGTGAGCAGCACCACCCCGATGAACACCGCGCCGATCACCAGCGTCCCCACCACGGCCGCTGTTCCGTAGATCGGGTTGGCGCCCCGGGTGGGAATCGAGATCAGGAGGCCGATCCACAGCATCACGTTCAGGACAACCGCTGAGCCGGCGCCCTGAATCGCCGCGGCGGACACCGCTTCGGACGCGCCGATTCCGGCACTGCGTTGCAGGCGGTAGCGAAGCGCGCTCGCGGTGGCGGCGCCGCCAGGCAGCATATGACTGACGCCGAGCGACGTGAGATCGATGCGCGTCAGCGTCCACAGTGACGGCCGGTCTTCGCGGGCAAGCACGCTGCGAGTGAGCATCGCGTACGCAAGCAGGGAGGCGGCCTCTAGCAACAGGCCGACAACGAGATAGGCCGCTTCCACTCCGGACAGTGTCTCCAGAGCTTTCCGGGCACCCGCGAGCTGTGGCAACAGCGCATATTCGATCACTAGCAGGAGCACTATCGCGGAGGCTCCACGCCGCAGCCACATCGGTACCCTTAGCGACATCATGCATCCATGCTGTCGGATATCGAGGCCGCCATACGCGTTTTGTTACCTAAAGTTACCAAATTGTAGTGTTTGGGCCGAATACGGTATCTCGCTCATAGCTGTCTCGGGGATCGCCGGGAGAGGGCCGTCGGCCTGGGGGTGGGCGCGACCGAGGGCGTGGCCATCCATTGCGCGGGCAGCCTGGACTCGGACAGCAGGGCTCATGGCGACCCGACGGTGAGCTGTCCTATGTCTGATCCATGTTCACGCACCGGCCCATCATCCCGGATTCGGATACTCGTGAAGTTGGCGCGGGCGGCTGTCGTGCCGGGTGCGTGCGGTATTGAAGTTATCTGGTTACCCTTCGTATTGACATTGTGTGTATGGCGTTCTTGGCGAGTCACGTCAGCGGGTGTCCTGGACAAAAATACGCGAAATTCTCAACAGTGCGTGATGGATCACATGACGTGATGAATCACACGAAGTGACTGATCACATGACACGGGTGGATATGGCGACCATCGCCCACGTGGCGACTGCCCGCGGGCCGGGAGCGGCTGGGCAGGCGGCACACTGGCGGGGTGGATGTCACGTGGTGGGGGCACAGCACGGTTGGGATCCAGGACGCCGGCACTCGGCTGCTCACCGATCCCGTCCTCGGGATGCGGGTCGCGCACCTGCGCCGGCGTGCTGGCGCGCGTCCCGTGGCCCAGGCGGCGCAGGTCGACGCGGCGGTCGTTTCTCACCTGCACGCCGATCACCTTGACATCCCCTCGCTGCGGTTGCTGCCGCCGGCTGTGCCGATCCTGGTCCCACGCGGCGCCGCGGCCCTGCTGCGCCACCGGCATCCGGCGCTCGCGGAACGCTGCGTGGAGATGGTGCCGGGGGACCAGACCCGGATCCCGGCGCCGGACGGCGGCGGCGGTCTGGACGTGCTGGCTGTCCCCGCCCGCCACGACGGATCCCGCGGCCCGTGGTCGCGTCACCGCGGCCCGGCCCTCGGCTTTGTGATCACTGGTACCGCCACAGCCTGGTTCGCCGGGGACACCGCCCTGCACGACGCGATGGCCGATCTTGCCCCGCTCGGCATCGATCTCGCTCTCGTCCCGGTCGGTGGGTGGGGACCCAGCCTCGGCCCCGGGCACATCGACCCGGCCGGCGCGGTGGAGGCGGTGCGGCGGGTGATACCGGCGGGCCAGCCGGTCCCGGCGATGGCCGTGCCCATCCACTACGGGACGCTCTGGCCGATAGGTTTCGACCGCGTCCGGCCCGATCGTTTTCACGAGCCCGGACGCGAGTTCGCCCGTCTGGCCGATGCCGCTCAGGTGCCCGCCGAGGTGCGGGTACCCGCACACGGGGTGGCGGTGACCGTGCCAGGCGGCACCCGCGCCGGCACGGCGCCGGCCGGCACCGGTCAGGGCGGCGTGTCCCCGGTCGCTTCCGCCGACAAGGACTGATCGTTTTCGGCGGCGCGGGCCGCCGGGAAGGGGTCTCGGCGCAGCCCGAGCTGTTCCAGCCACTGGATGAGCTGGCGGTGGATCGCGTCCGGCCCCTCGATCGGACCGCCCGGGGCGGGCCAGGCCGCCGGGTACAGGAGCACCGCGCGGGTCTGGTCCCCACCGATCCCGCCGTGACAGCCGACCAGCTCCTCGAAGGCTGCGACCTCGCGGGTTCCCGGGTCCACCCGGCTCACCACGACAATGTCACCGACATGGTCCATCCGCTGGTGGCGTAGCAGGTCCGCCGCGGCCCGCGAGCCGTACCCGAGCAGGGGGCTGGTCCCCTCGACCACGCCGGTGTCCAGGAAGACACGCCCGTGGGCACCGAAGGCGACCGGACCATGCCCATGGCAACGGACGACCACGAACCCGACGCCGGGATGGTTGACCAGGCCCCGTACGAGTGCCGGGTGCAGGAACTCCAGGTGGTCGAGATCGGCGCGGCCGGCCACCTGCGGCAGGTAGACCATGGCCAGATTCCCGGACGCGACGACGACGAGATCTGGCCGTTCCGGGTCAAGCGTGACCTCGAGCCTGGATGGGCCAAACGTCACCTGGCCGTCGTCGATGCGGCGCCGGAGTATGCGCCGGCTTGGCCCGTCACCGGTGTCACCGCCGGTAACCTCGGTGAGCAGCGTGTTCACCGGACCCCAGTCCTCGGCGGTGCCGGTCGCGGCGGTCGCGGCGGCACCCGGGGTCAACAGGTCGCGGACGGTGTCGGGGAAGGAGCGTCCATAGCGCTGACGGAACGTCGCCCCCTGGCTCTGGCCGTGATCGGAAAGAGCGACGAACGTGTACGGGCGTCTCACGTTCGCCGCGACTCGCTCCAGCGTTGCCAGCACCCGGTCGATGCCCTCCAGGGTCTGCAGGGACTCCCGCCGATTCGGCCCGGCATGGTGGGCCACCTCGTCATAGTCGACGAAGTCGCAGAACACCACGGGCACGCCACGGGCCATCTGCTCGGCGATGAAGGTGACGTTGAGGTCACGCAGCAGGACGTTGGTCAGCCCCCGCAGCGCGATGTACGAGCCACCGCGCCGGACGCGGGGGAAAATCCTGTCCCGGCGCTGCTTGCGGGCCTGGTGCACCTCTTTAATCATTTCGCCGACGGTGAGGACCAGCGATCGAGCGAATCCCTGTGGGCTGGCCGCGAACGACGCGTACCCGCGGGCACGCCGTCCCGGTAGCCCAGCCTGACTGACGGTGAGCAGGCTGTGCGGGGCGTCCCCGGAGAAGACGTTGCTGATGCTCACTCCGCCGTCGGCAAGCAGCCCGCGTCCGTTGCTGAAGCCGCGTTCGATCTCAGCGGCGTCGCGCGGCCGGTTGGTGACGATCAGTCGTCCGGTGTTCTTTTCGTACCAACGGAAGGCAGGGACGTGACGGGACGCGCCGTGCAGGATGCCGGCCTGGCTGGTTGGGGTCGTCGACGGCATCCCGGTGTGCCATTCGACGAGCCGGTGCGACCCCGAGCGGACCCAGCGGCTCAGCGTCGGCAGGTTCCCGGCGGTGACCGCCCATCGCAGCAGCGGCGCGGACAGGCCGTCGATCTGCACGATGACGACCCCCGGGCCGTCGAACGGGATGCCACCGCCGCCGTACCGGGCAACCTGGCGCATGATCTCACCGATGAACGTCTCGTCGCTGCCCGCGTCGGCCAGCCAGCCGACCATCGCGGCGATCGCCGCGGTGGTCCAGGCGACGCCGATGGCCGCGCCGAAGCCGTGAAAGGCGACGTCCGGTTCGATGCGCAGCGCCACGTAGATCACGAGTGTCTGCGCGAACAGGCCGATGAGCAGCACCGCGATCCCGCCCAGGGCGACCGCCAGCGCAACGAGGATGGGCCGCAGCACCGCGCCGACGACCGCGAGAATGACAACCAGGCGGATCAGCCCAGCGAGGCTGTCCACCTCGATGCCGGGCAGGAAGGCGAACGCCAGGGCGAGCGCCAGCCCGCTCGCGACGGCCGACCGGATGACCCGCAGCAGCCGCCGTGGCGTCGGTTTCATCCCACGCAGCACCACGCCGCCGAGGCGCAGCCGCCCGCGCAGGAGCCGGCCGACGACGGCCAGCCGGGCCCGGCGGCGTCCGGACAGGTCCGCCTGTCCCGCCGTACCGGGGACGGTGCCCGGGGCACCGGTACGATCCGCAACCATATCCAGCGCAGACTAACCGGCAGAGACGCGATCTCATGATCGTTCAGGAGTCGTCAACCGGATGTCCGCCGGGTTGTTGTGACCTGGACTCCGAAGCGGCGCGCTGGCGTGTGTCCCCGGTCGCCCCGGCGGTGCGCGCGCGTCACCTTCGCCCTGGTTGGACCGCGGTGGACCGCTCGATCACGCACCATGGAAGACACGTCCGGACTGCCCGGTGGCGCTGGTGGGGCCGCTGGCCGGGGAGCGGGGTGATCAGATCGAGGTGGGCGGAGCGGCGCGGCGAGCCGACGGGCGGGAGGGCGTGGTGGGTGACACTCGCGTCCCCTCGGCCGCGTGCGGCCCGGCTCCGGAGCGGCCATCGGCCTGCGGGACCGTGGACGGCGCCAGCGCGACGGCCCGGGGCGACCGGGGCGACCGGCACACCGGCCCGCGTTCTCGGTGGGACCGGCCATTGCGGGCGGTCGTCATCGTGGTCACCGCGCTGTGCTGGCTGGCTACGGTTGCCCTGCTCACCGTTCACGGCACCGTGCAGCAGCCCGGTTACTACGAGCGGGTACTCGCCGACGCTCACGTGTACGAGCGCTTCTATACCGAAGTCCTGCCCGACCCGCGGGTCGTCGAGGTCTCCGGCCAGCTCTTCGCCGGTCTCCCGGTGGACCAGTCGCTGCTGACCGCGAATCTGCGGGTCGTCGTCCCGCCATCGTCGTTGCAGGGGGTGGCAGCCAGCCTCGCCGAGCGGACCGCGGGCTATCTGAGCGGCGATGCCGACACGCTCTACCTGCGCATCGACCTGCGGCCGGTGTTGACCAGCATCTCCCAGCTCGCCAGCACCTATCTGGCCGGTGAGGTGGCCGGTGCCACGACGTACCCGGTGGACGACGTGAGCAGGTTCACCGTTGGTCTCCTTGATGCGCTTGACCAGCTGTCGATGGGGCGCCCACCGGCTGGCGTGCCGTCGATCGGGGCGGTCCGGCTCTCGCCGCAGCAGGCCGATCACGTTGCCGACGTCATTCTTGACCGGGCACCCGGACTGGACGGCCTGGAGCGCCGGGCCGCGCACGAGCAGCTGGTGACGTTGATGCGGGCCGGCGACCTGACCTCGGCGCTGGTGGTCGCGGGCCCGCTGCTCTTCCAGGGGGATGAGGCGGCCATCGCGAACCTGCGCCGCCGGGTCGGTGGCGGCACGGTGCTCGATCTCGGGCCGGTGCTCGCGGGGCTGCCCGCCTCACCGGGTACGTCCGCGGCACACGCCGTGCACAGCCTTGGCTCGGCCGGTGTGCTGCTTGCCGCCGGCGCGTGTGCGGGCCTGGGGCTGGCGGTGCTCATGGCCGGCTTTGTCGCCGTTCGCCGGCAGGGTGGTCGTGGCCCGCGGCTGGTCGCCGCCGCGCTCGCCGTAGCCGGGATCATCGCGGCAGCGGCCGGTGGTGTGCTCCCGGGCCTGCTCGGCGACCCGTTCGCCACGCTGACCGGCCCCTCGTCATCGCTCCCGGTGAGCGTCCGGGCGATGCTCGGCGATATCTGGGCGGGGCTGGCCGGCCAGGCCCAGCGCCGCTGGCTGGAATTCGCGATCATTCCGCTGGTGGCGGCTGCCGGCAGCACGATGGTCATGGCTGGGGTGACCGCGCTCGTTCGGTCGACCGCGCGGCGGCGACACTGGGAGACGCTGGTGGCGGCCTCGGCGGCGATCACTTCCGTGTGCTGGATCGTGTTGCCGCTGCCGGTCGCCCCGGCGGCGCGGATCTGTAACGGTTCGGATCTGCTCTGCGGCCGTCGTTACACCGATGTGGTGTACCCTGCGACGCACAACGCCATGGCCTCCAGCGACGCGCGCTTCCTCGGGGCGGCCCAGGATCCCGATCTGATCGGTCAGCTGAACTCGGGCGTCCGGGCCTTGCTGATCGACGTCCACCACTGGACGCTGCCTGACGAGGTGGAGACCTTCCTCAGCGCGCTTCCACCGGACCAGCGTGCCGCTGTCGAACCGCTCACGCGCGGCGCCCGGTCCCAGCGCGCGGGGCTGTGGCTCTGCCACGACGTCTGCCAGCTCGGGGCGCTGAGCCTGGATACGGAGCTGGCCCGGATCCGCGGCTGGCTCAGCGCGAATCCGACCGAGGTCGTCACGTTAATCATCCAGGATGGGGCGCCCGCGACCGAGGTAATGGCCGCTTTCAGCGCGGCGGGGCTCAGCCGGTACGTGTTGACCCCGCCCAAGGATCCTGGCGGTGCTTGGCCGTCACTGGGCTCGATGGTCGAGAAGAATCGCCGACTGGTCGTGTTCGCCGAGAGCGCTGATGTCCCGGGCTCCTTTTATCGGCGGTTTTTCCGATATGCGGCCGACACGCCGTTCGACGTCTCCGCGCCCGACGGTTTCACCTGTTCCTTCGGGCGCGGCGAGCGGAAGCCGGCGATCATTCTCATCAATCACTGGATTACCCGGACCGCGAGCAGCCGGGCTGACGCGGCGGTGGTGAACCGCCGGGCGTCCCTGCTTGATCAGATAGGGGCGTGCCAGCGTGCGCATGGGCGGTTGCCGACGTTCGTCGCGGTCGACTACGCCACTATCGGTGACCTTATCCCGACCGTAGCGGAGCTGAACCGCGGTTCCGCCAGGTAAAATGTCCGGCTCGCGCCGCCCGGGCGGCGCCGTTGGTCGTTGTCGTCGGCCGACGCCCAGCACATCCGGCGTCTCCCTCCGCTACCTCGTGATCCATCCACCCGGACGTCACTGTCTGATCGAATACCCGACTGCCGGATCCTCTTACTCAAGTCATTGAAATACAAAATATGTACTATTTTTTATGGATTGTCACGACTGACATTGGCGGCGGGCCGCTGGAAACCCTAGGATCGGGTCTGGCTGCCTAACCGAACGACTATCGACTGGTCACATAACTGCATATCGACGCCGCTCACACCCGTGCGGGAGAGCCCACGGCACACCAGTCCGTGCCCGTGGCGCCGAAGGAGCAAGATCTCCCCACAAACTCTCAGGCTGAGGCGACCGCCGGGTCAGGCAGCTCTGGAAAGTGGATGCCGACAGGCCTCCCGCCGACGGTGAAAGCCAGCCGCACCGGTCCACGGACCGGCCGCGGCAGGTGAAACTCTCAGGCAGATGTACAGAGGGGGGAGGCCAGCCGCGACCGGCGGGTCCGCCGGGTTGCCCGACCTCTGGAGCCTTTCGACAGTGCACACGAACTCTCCCTCATCCGCAGGTGGTCCGTCCCCAGCACGTAACGGTGTGGGCCGTGGCGCTGACCGCGGTACGCCCGGTGGCGCGGCCGGCGGTAACCACAGCGGCGGTGCCGGCCGCGGTCGCACCGGCCATCGTGGCGGTCCGGAGCGTGTCGGTGATGGGACGCTCAGCAAGCTGCCGGCCACCGTGGCGGGATCAGCCATCCCACCGTCTGTCTCACTGTCACCGGAGCCGGTGCTGCCCGAGCCGGTAGCGGCGCGGACGGCGCGGCCCGCCGCGAATCCGGCCGGGCCGGCAGGCGGCGAGATAATCACATTCGTGGACCGCCATATCGGTCCGGATGCCGATCAGCGCCAGACGATGCTGGCGGAGCTCGGCTACCCCAGCCTGGAGGCGTTGACCACGGCTGCCGTGCCGGAGGTGATCCGCGACAGCGGGCTTGACCTGCCGCCCCCGGCGAGCGAGCCGGAGGTGCTCGCGGAGCTGCGGCGGCTGGGCAGCCGTAACCGCCGAGTGCCATCGATGATCGGCCTTGGGTACCACCCGTCGGTGCTGCCCGGGGTGATCCAGCGCAACGTGCTGGAGAACCCGGCCTGGTATACCGCGTACACGCCGTACCAGCCGGAGATCTCCCAGGGACGGCTGGAGGCGTTGCTGAACTTCCAGACGATGATCACCGATCTGACGGGCCTGGCCGTCGCGGGGGCCTCGCTGCTGGACGAGTCGACGGCCGCGGCCGAAGCCATGCAGCTCGCCCGCCGGGCTGCCAAGGGGCTCGGCCCACGGTTCATCGTGGACGAGGACACGCTGCCGCAGACGATCGCGGTGGTCCGGACCCGCGCCGAAGCTCTCGGCATCGAAGTGGCGGTCGCGGACCTGTCAACCGTCCTGCCCGAGCAGCTGGCCGAGTCCGCGTTCGGCGTCCTGCTTGCCTACCCGGGCGCCGAGGGCGCGGTACGAGATCCGCGAACCGTGCTCGAGCAGGCACAAGACCGCGGGATCATCGTCACGGTCGCGGTCGATCCGCTGGCGCTGACCCTGCTCACGCCACCGGGCGAGCTCGGCGCGGACATCGCGGTCGGCAGCACGCAGCGGTTCGGTCTGGGCATGAGCTTCGGCGGTCCGCATGCTGGTTTCATCGCCGTCCGGGCGGGCCTGGAGCGCTTGTTGCCAGGCCGGCTGGTCGGCGTGTCGGTGGACGCGGACGGCCATCGTGCTTACCGGCTCACGCTACAGACCCGGGAGCAGCACATCCGGCGGGAGAAGGCGACCAGCAACATCTGCACGGCACAGGTGCTGCCGGCGGTGGTGGCGTCGATGTACGCCGTTCACCACGGTCCGGACGGCCTGACCGCGATCGCCGAACGGGTGCACGACCACGCGGTACGCCTGGCCACCGGGCTCCGCGCCGGCGGCGTCCAGATCGTCCACGACTATTTCTTCGACACCGTGCTCGCGTTCGTGCCGTCGCGGGCCGCGCAGGTCGTCGACGCGGCGCTCACCGGTGGGCTGAACCTGCGGCTGGTCGACTCCGACCACGTCGGTGTTTCCTGCAACGAGACGACACTGGACGCGGACCTACACGCCGTGTGGGCGGCGTTCGGTGTCCCGGCGCTGCCGCTGCCCGCGAATCCCACGATGCCGGGTCCGGACGCCGCGGCCACAGCCGATCTTGTGATGCTATCCGGATCGAAGCCTGCCGGCGCTGACAGCGCTGCCGGTGCCGGCGCCACTGCCACTGCCACTGCCACCGGCGTCGGCACCGGCAGCGCTCGCGGTGGCGACCAGGCGATTCCGGCGGAGCTGTCGCGTACCAGCGGCTATCTGAGCCATCCGGTGTTCAACGAGCACCGTTCCGAAACGGCGATGCTGCGTTACATACGCCAGCTCGCGGACAAGGACCTCGCGCTGGACCGTGGCATGATCCCGCTTGGGTCCTGCACGATGAAGCTCAACGCGACAACCGAGATGGCGGCGGTGACCTGGCCGGACTTCGCCGACATCCACCCGTTCGCCCCGCTCGACCAGGCCGCCGGTTATCTGGAGCTGATCGGTGACCTCACCGAGTGGCTCACCGCCATCACCGGGTACGCGGCCGTGTCGCTCCAGCCGAACGCGGGCAGTCAGGGGGAGCTCGCCGGGCTGCTGGCGATCCGCGCGTACCATCACGACCACAACCCGCCAGGGGCGCCGGCTCGCGACGTCTGCCTGATTCCGTCATCCGCGCACGGGACGAACGCGGCCAGCGCGGCCATGGCCGGGATGCGCGTCGTTGTGGTGGCCTGCGACACCGACGGCAACGTCGATCTGACCGACCTGGCCGCCAAGGCCTCCGCGCACTCCGAGCGACTCGCCGCGCTCATGGTGACCTACCCGTCGACACACGGCGTCTACGAGGAGGGCATCGGGCGGGCATGTGACCTGGTGCACTCCTGCGGCGGCTTGGTCTACGTGGACGGCGCGAACCTGAACGCCCTGGTGGGGCTCGCCAAGCCCGGGATGTTCGGCGCGGACGTGAGCCACCTGAACCTGCACAAGACGTTCTGCGTCCCGCACGGCGGCGGTGGTCCGGGCGTCGGCCCGGTGGCGGTGGTCGAGCGGCTCGCGCCCTACCTGCCCAACCATCCGATGCGGCTGGAGGCCGGCCCGCTGACCGGTATCGGGCCGGTCAGCGGTGCGCCGTGGGGGTCGGCGGGCATCCTGATGATCCCCTGGGCGTACATCCGCCTGATGGGCGCGGACGGCCTGCGCCAGGCCACGTCCGTGGCGGTCCTCAATGCCAACCACATCGCTCACCGCCTGTCGTCCTGCTTTCCCATTCTCTACGCCGGGCGTGACGGGCTGGTGGCGCACGAGTGCATCCTCGATCTGCGCCCGTTGACGAAGCGGACCGGGGTGACCGTGGAGGATGTGGCCAAGCGACTCATCGACTACGGTTTCCACGCGCCGACGATGTCGTTCCCGGTTCCCGGGACGCTGATGGTCGAGCCGACCGAGAGCGAGGACCTCGCCGAGGTTGACCGGTTCTGCGATGCGATGATCGCGATCCGGCGGGAGGCCGACCAGGTCGGCAAGGGCACCTGGCCGGTGTACGACAACCCCCTGCGTAACGCCCCGCACACCGCGTCCATGCTGGTCGCCGACGACTGGCCACGTCCGTATCCACGCAGCGTCGCGGCCTATCCGGTCGCCTCGCTGCGCACCGCGAAGTACTGGCCGCCGGTACGCCGTATCGACGGTGCCTATGGCGACCGCAACCTGCTCTGCACCTGTCCACCGGTGGCGGCCTACGCCGACCCGGATTCCGAGCCGCTCCCCACCGCCAATGCCACGGCTGCCGCCAAGACTACGGCTAAGGCCAACTCCGGCACCCACAGTTAGGGCCGTCAGCTGTCGAACTTGGTGTCCCAGACGGTCACCTGAATCTGGCTGACCCCGTTGCCATACGACACCACTTCGCCTGCGGCGATACGGCGGGAACTTCTACCTGTCGCACAGAACCGCAGACCGGTGTGGATGTCGATCGCTGACATCGGTTGGGTCCGCAGCTGGGAAGCGCATCCATCCGCTGTTGGTACGCCAGCAGCGGACCACAGCGCGAGCCTATTACCACTGATGCGTCCCGCGTACGTATAGAAGCTCCCCCCCAAGCCACCGAAGTTGACGGTCAGCGGTAGCGCGTCGACGTCGACCCCGTCACCTGAGTCGGTCATACGCAGCCGCTCCTGGGCCAGCACGATGGCCGTCGGCGAGTCAGGCGAGGAGGGCGCGCTCGATGACGAACCAGCCGAAGGCGTGCTTGACGGGGACGAGCCGGAGCCTGCGATGGATGTTTCGCTGCCGGTGGGCGTGTGTCCGGCCCCCGATCCGGTTGCGGCTCCACCGCGGTTCGGCTGGTCCGACGGAGTGTTGTTCAGGGCCGTGAGAAGCACGATCGCGACCACGAGCGCTGCCACGCTGAGCCCGCCGGCAAGCCAGGGTATTCGCTTGTGCCGTGGGCTGCCGGGCGGTGTTGGTGCGGGCGGCGCGAATGGCGAGGGTGCTACCCCCGGCCGAGGCCTCCCCGGCCGGGTCGGCTGCGGCGGGTATGGGTGCGGCGGGTACGGGTGCGGCGGGGATGGTGGGTGCGCTGATGGCGGGGTGATGCTGTACCGGGTGATTTCCGCGGTCACGGTGGCCGGTAGCCAGCCTTCGCCGATGCGTAGGCGTTCGTCGGTGGACGCGGCCCGACACAGCTCGATCAGTGCCGCGGGGGTGGGGCGGGCCGCCGGGTCCTTCGCCACGCACTGTTCCAGGACCCCGCGGACCTGCTCCGGGCAGCGCTCCCAGTCGGGCTGTTGGTGTTCGATGCGGTGGAAGACGGCGGCGTCCGCGCCGAACGGTAACTCGCCGATGATCGCGTAGTAGGCGGTGGAGCCGAGGGAGAAGACGTCCCCGGCCGCGGCCAGGGGCTTTCCCCGCACCTGCTCGGGGGACATGAACGCGGGCGTGCCGATCCGTACCCCGGTCTGGGTGATCGCCGCGGAGGAGGCCTCGACCGCTCGCGAGATCCCGAAGTCGATGACGCGGGGGCCGTCCGCGGCGAGGATGACGTTCCCCGGTTTGAGATCGCGGTGGATCACACCGGCGGCGTGGATGGACTGCAGCGCCTCCGCGACGCCGGCGATCAGCACCAGGACGGTTTCCGCCGGCAGCGGGCCTTGGCGGGCGACGACGGCGGCGAGGGAGGGGGCGGCGACGTAGGCGGTGGCCAGCCATGGCCGCGCGGCGTTGGCGTCGCAGTCGATGACCGGGGCGGTGTACAGGCCCTGGACCCGTTGGGCGATCGCCACCTCCGTGGCGAAGCGGCGGCGGAACGCGGGATCGGAGGCGAACTCCGGCCGGGCGATCTTGAGTGCGACCGGCCGGCCGCCAGGGGTGTAGGAGAGGTACACCGCTCCCATGCCGCCCTCGCCGATCCGGGCCCGGAGCAGATACCCGCTGATCTCAAGGGGGTCCTGCGGGGTCAACGGGGTGAGTACCGCATCCCACGCAGGCTCCGCCCCGGCGGATGGTGCCAGCGGTGACGGGTCTCCTCCCGGGCCGGGGTGGTCCGTTCCCGGCGGCGTGCTGCCAGTCGTCATCGACGCGATACCTCGCCCCTGGCGCTGCGGCCGATCAGTGCCTCCAGCGTGACGCTGTAACCCAGTCTGTGCGGCACGTGCCGTCCTCAATCGCATGCTTTACGTGAGACTGCAGCCTAGCGGTCGCCGCCGGAAGCCGGGGTTCTGGCCGGATTGGCGAAGCCGACCTGGGAGGTCCGCCGGGGTACGCCGGATGCCAGGCGGATGCGTCGCGAGGCGGCGCAGGCCCCGGTAGTGGTGTTCTACCGGGGCCTGCGACAACGATGCGAGGCGCCGTCCGGTGCCGGCAGGCTCTGGGCGAACTTCCGGTCGCCCGCTGTCCCACCTGGCGGTCGATATTCCGGTGGGCACTCGTTGCTTTGTGGCCAGCCGCGTCACAGCCCCGCGCGATCGTCCTGTGTGGGGTCGTCCGGTGTGGTCGCCCGGCGCGCATCGGCAGGGGTCATGGGCAGCTTTCCTCGACCTTGACGACGTTGAGGGTGGCCGGGGTCCCGAGGGAGTAGGGCCTACCGGCGGCTGGGGATGTCGAGCAGATCTTCCAGTTGCTCTCGACCACCACCGCACGGCTCGCGCCGGTGGCGTCATGCAGCGTGATACTCGAGTTCCGCCCGAAGGCCGGCATGACGGCCTTCAGCGAGCGGCCGGTGAGGTTCGGCATGGTCGTGCCGATACTTGGGACGGTGGTGTCCACGGTTCCCGCGGCTGGGCAGGACTCGTCGAGCTTGACCACGCCGAAGTCGACCTTGGTGGTGACGGGATGCTTCCCTGCCGCGGGGGTTTGGTCGCAGATCTGCCAGTCCCGGTCGATGAACTGGCCGCGGCCGCGGCCGAGCGCGTCATGCGACGTCAACTTGGTGAAGCCAGCCGCCTGCGCGGTGTCCTGGGCGAACTGGAGGCCCTTACCGACCAGGTTCGGCAGGGTCCCGGTCGTGTCCGCGCCCGCCGCGGAGCCTGGCTTCGGCGAGGTGCCCGCGGCACGGCCCGAGCCGATGCCGTCGGTCGTACCGCAGCCGGTCAGGACGAGCACAGCCGCGCCCGCGAGGGCAATGCCTGTGCGGGCAATACCTGTGCGGGCAATACCTGTGCGGGCAATACCGCCCACGAGCGCGGAGCGCCCGCCGTGCTCGTCTGACGACCCCGTGCGTGACCGCCATCGGTGTATCGACACTCTGTCAGGATGACCTTCGCGGTGGGCTTCTGTCCGGAAGATGGAGTTTTCCGACGGACGGCACCTCGGCCGTCAGTCACGCTCCCCTGTTCTCGCCGGTCACTGGCGATAGGTACGCGTTCGGTATAAAACCGTCACGTCGAGTCAACCGTGGGCGTGGTCATCGGCCGGCGCGAGCTCGCGGGCATTCGCGGGCCTGCCGGCCGGAGACCCGGAACCATCGGCAATCGGGCATATGTAGACACTGTGCTCGACGGTGATGGCAACTCTGTGGGGGTTCTCCGGTGTTCGCACGTCTCGCGCGGGTCGTCACCCGCCATCCCAGGATGATCATATTGGTGGCGCTGCTGGTCGTGGCCGCCATGGCCGTGGCCGGTGCCGGGGCGTTCGGGAAGTTGCTGACCGGGGGATTCGACGATCCGCGGTCGGAGTCCACCCGGGCGGCACAGGCGGTGAACAGATACTTCGGTGGCAGACCCAACCTGCTCCTCCTCGTCACGGCCAGGTCGGGAACGGTCGACGACCCTGCGGTGACGACCGCCGGCAGGGAGGTCGCCCGTGAGCTCGGCGCTGAGCAGGGCGTAGATCGGGTGATCTCCTACTGGGACGGCGGAGACACTGCGTTACGGTCGAAGGACGGCCGACATGCGCTCGTTGTGGCCCTGGTCGTCAACAAGGACCGCGCCAAGGATCTTGTGACCGGCTACGAGAAGGCCGCGGCCGGCGGCGGTCCGGTTTCCGTTGTTCCCGGCGGTTTGGCGACCGTCGACAAGGACATCAACAGCCAGGTCACGAAGGACCTCGCCGTGGCTGAGTCGGTGGCCATCCCGATCACGATGGTGCTGCTGGTCCTGGCCTTCGGTAGCGCCGTCGCCGCGCTGCTGCCGCTGGTCGTCGGCGTGGTCGGCATCTTCGGCGGGTTCGCCATCCTTTTCGTCCTTGGTAGCGTCACCGACGTCTCGATCTTTTCGGTCAACCTCACCACAGCTATGGGGCTGGGCCTCGGCATCGACTACACCCTGCTGATGGTGAGCCGGTTCCGGGAAGAGCTCGCGGCGGGGTCGGAACGCGCCGATGCCGTTGCGACCACCATGCGCACGGCCGGCCGGACCATCCTGTTCAGCGGCGCCACCGTTGCCGTGGCCCTCGCCGTGATGCTGGTGTTCCCGCCCTTCTTCCTCAAGTCGATGGCCTACACCGGCATTGCGGTTACGATTTTCTCGGTGCTGAGCGCGATCGTGGTCGTGCCCGCGATGCTCATGCTGCTCGGCCCGCGGGTCAATGCGCTCAGGGTCGGTCGGGCACGGCCCGGCTCGGGGCAGGCGGCCGAATCGCGGGTCTGGCGCGCCATCGCCGCCGCGGTCATGCGCCGGCCGGTGATCGTCGGCGTACCCGTCATCGCACTGCTTGTCGCGCTCGGGAGCCCCTTCCTGCATGTATCGTTCGGCAGGCCGGACGACCGGGTGCTGCGTGACACCGCGTCCAGCAGGCAGGTCGGTGACATCATCCGGGCCGACTTCTCCTCGGACGTCGCCGAGGCCACGATCGTCGTCGTGACCGGCGTGGCGGGTGGGGGCTCAACCAGCCCCGCCGGGTCCGCATTGGCCACCTACGCAGGTCAACTTTCCGCCTTGCCGAACGTGGCCAGCGTGAACAGCGCGGTCGGCACCTTTGCCGCGGGCCGGCAGGCAGCGCCAGCTGGCCCCGCCGACGCTCGGTTCGCCGTCGGCGCCCGCACCTACCTTGAGGTGGTCCCCGCGGTCGACCCCGCCTCCGGCGCAGGGCAGGACATTGCCAGGGCCGTCCGGGCAGCCGCCGTGCCCGCGGGGACGTCGGTGCTCGTCGGCGGCCGGTCGGCCGTACTCGTCGACGGCAAGCAGACGATCGCGGACCGGCTGCCGCTGGCCATCGGGCTGATCGCGCTCGCCACATTTGTGCTGCTCTTCTTGTTCACCGGAAGCGTGGTGCTGCCGATCAAGGCGTTGGTGCTCAACGTGCTGTCGCTGACCGCCGTGCTCGGAGCCGCCGTCTGGATCTTCCAGGACGGCCATCTCGCCGGGGCGCTCGGCTTCCTTCCGGGGCCGCTGGACACGTCCATGCCGGTGCTGCTGTTCTGCACCGCCTTTGGCCTGTCCATGGACTACGAGGTGTTCCTGCTCTCGCGCATCAAGGAGGAGCACGATCGCGGGGTCGACAACGCCGAGGCCGTCGCGACCGGTCTTGCCCGCACCGGACGGATTGTGACCACTGCTGCGGCCCTGCTCGCGGTGACCTTTGTGGCTTTTGCGACCTCGTCGGTCACCTTTCTGCAGATGCTCGGCATCGGCACGGCGCTGGCGATCGTCCTGGACGCCACCGTGATCCGCGGGGTGCTGGTCCCGGCGTTCATGCGGTTGGCCGGCAACGCCAACTGGTGGGCACCCAGGCCGCTGCGAGCCCTGCACGCCCGGATCGGCCTGGCCGAGACGCCGGTCCCGCCGGCAGCTCCGGCCTCATCCGCCGCACCATAGCCGGTAGCCGTCCTGGGACCGGTAGCCGTCCTGGGCGTGTCGGGAGCGCGGGCGGAACCGTGATATCGAGGGTTCTGGCCAGGCAGACAGCAGCCGGGCAAACAGCAGAACGAATGGACAAGGATTACTGGCAGTCCTTTTTCACCCGGCTGTTCCCGGCGTTCGGCGAATTCCTTTGAGACACCGTCACGGGTCTTGTCATGACCGTGTACGGGGTCTTAGCGTTGTTGCCGTCGGCCGCCACCCAGCGCCTCTGGTGACTGCCTCCTTCGCATGGCGATGCACGCACCAGCCCCGCTCCTTGATCTATACCCCTGTTGTTGGTCGCTCCTCATCCAGCCGAGTTCGGCTGGACTGTAACTGTGCCCGGGGCGGCAGCGATGTGGGCGATGCCGTTCCGATGTGGAGGCCCCGATGGCGATCGTGCGCGACACCCCCGCCCGCGACACCCCTGCCGATGATGCGGTGGCACGGGCGCTGGGGGGCGGATCCGCGCCGCGGGGCGTCGAGTTCAGCTGCGAGGCCAGCACTGAGTTGGATCTTGCCGCGGCGGTGGCCGACGACGTGGCGGCGAGGCTCGCGGCCGTGGTCGCCGCCGGGTCGGCCGCCCCCGTCCGCTACTACAGCCTGGGGATTCTGTCCGACCAGGCTGACCTCGCCCAGTATGCGCAGGAGCTGCTCGGTGGCCGGGGACTGGCGCTGACCCTGCATCCCATGGACCTCGACCTCGCCGGTACGGAGCCACTGGACACCGCTGTCCTGCGGGCGCTGCGCCGGCGTGCGCACGAGCTGGACGTCGCGTGGGTGACCACGGATCTGGCGATGTGGGTGCGCGGCGGTGAAGCGCTGATCAATAATCTGCTGCCGATGCCGCTGGTACCCGAAGCCGTCGACTGGTGCGTGTCACGGGTTCGCCAGGCCCAGGATGTGATTGACCGGCCGATTGCGATCGGGAATGCGCCCTACCCGTTTGTCGTGGGCAACGCGGATATCCTCGAGTTGCTGGCCGATATCGTCGAGCGGAGCGGTGCTCTGGTCACAATCGACGTTGGTCACCTCTACGGGCTGCGCCGCCAGCAGGGCCGCCCGCTCGAGCAACCGGCGGACGACAGTTTCTGCTGGGAGCGGGTCGTCGAAATTCGCCTTGCCGGCCTGGTCGAACGAATACTGCCGGGCGGGGAACGGGTTTTCGAGGACTTCCACACCGTCCCGGTCTCGCCGGGGGTCTGGGAGCTGGCCGCGCGGCTGGTGCCGAGGGCGAGGAACCTGCGTGCGCTCATGGCCGAGTGTGAGCTGATGCCCCGGGCGGAGCTGGTGCGCACGATCTGCCAGCTGGCGTCGGCACTGCCCCGCTGGCTGCCCAGCTGGCTGCCCGGGGAGCGGCACCCGGGGCCGTCCTTGGACACCACCTCGGGAGCCTGCTGAACAATGTCGATTGACTACCCGCGGTTGATGGAAGCCACCTGGGACGCGCTGTACGCCCCGGCCGGACGGCACCCGGGCATCCTCGCGGCGCTGCCCGCGGACGAAGCGGACCTGCTCGGGGCGTGCGTCCGCTCCGGCGGGTTCGTCCGGGACGTGTGCCGCCGGCGTGGACGGATCGGTCCCGACCTGCTCGACGCCTTCCCGGTGACCTTCTTCGCCTTCTACGCGTCCGAGGGCACACCCGGGATGCAGGCCTTCCTGGGCAGCCAGCAGTGGCAGCACCGTGGGTCGTTACCGGGCAGCTACTTTCCCGCGCCGGAGCTGTCCGTACTCGCCTTCGCCGCCTATCTACGGGACACGTGGATGTGCGGCAACCGGGAGGAGTGGGTGCGCGAGGCGTTCCGGTTCGAGCTCGCCCTGCACCGTCTGGGTACCGAGCGGGTTGGTATCGATCGAGGCCCCGGCACCATGCGGCTGGCCGCCGGAGCCTGGGTCGGCGAGTGCGCGTTCGACCACGACAATGCCGTGGACCAGCTGCGGCGGCGCTGTGCCGAGGTGCCCTGGAACGAAGCCGTCACGCTGCTCACCCCGCATCCGACCCAGGTCGCCGCCATCACCTGGTATGTCGGGGACGAGGGCCGGCGGATCTACCTCCGGGGCGAGGACGTCACCGCGCTGCGCTGGTCCTGGGACGGCGCGGCCGAGGTTCCCGCGGACGCCGACCAGCTTCGGGTGGTCATCAACGCGGCTCGGGCCGGTGTTCTGCGGTGACGGGCGGGGCGGTCTGATCATCGTCGGGCCGGCCGCTTTCAGGTGACGGCGGCCAGGGCGTTGGCGAGGTCGTCGACGAGATCCCCAATGGACTCGATGCCGACCGAGAGGCGGACGAGGTCCGCGGGCACCTCCAGCGGCGAGCCCGCGGCCGAGGCGTGCGTCATCCGCCCGGGATGCTCGATCAGCGACTCGACCCCGCCGAGGGACTCGGCGAGGGTGAACACCCGCGTCCGCCGGCACACCTCGACCGCAGCCTCCGCACCGCCGCACGGGGCGAACGAGACCATCCCGCCGAAGTCGCGCATCTGGCTGGCCGCCACCCGGTGCCCACGATCATCCGGCAGGCCTGGGTAGTACACGGTGGCCACCGCCGGATGCGCCGCCAGCCACGCGGCGATGTGGCGGGCGTTCGCGCAGTGCCGGTCCATCCGGACCGCGAGGGTCTTCGCCCCGCGCAGCACCAGCCAGGCGTCGAACGGCCCGGCCACCGCGCCGGTGGCGTTCTGGGTGAACCGCAGCCGTTCGCCCAGCGCCGGATCGGCGACGACCACGGCACCACCGACGACGTCGCTGTGCCCGCCGAGGTACTTCGTGGTCGAGTGGACCGACACGTCGGCGCCGAGCGCCAGCGGCTGCTGGAGGTAAGGGGTGGCGAAGGTGTTGTCGACCGCGAGCAGGCCGCCGACAGCATGGATCAGTTTGGCGAGCACCGCGATGTCCGCGACGCTGAGCAGCGGGTTCGTGGGGGTCTCGCACCACAGCAGCCGCGTTCGGCCCGGGCGCAGGGCCGCCCGCACGGCATCCGGGTCGCCGAGCGGTACGGGCGTGTACTCCACGCCCCACTCGGCGAACACCTTCGCGAACAGCCGGTAGGTGCCGCCGTAGGCATCCGCCGGGATGATCACGTGGTCGCCCGGTCGGCAGACGGTGCGCAGCAGCGCATCCTCCGCGGCCAGCCCCGAGGCGAACGCGAGGCCCACCGAGCCTGCTTCCAACGCGGCCAGGCAGGTCTCCAGCGCGGCCCGGGTCGGGTTACCCGACCGGGCGTACTCGTAGGCCCCACGCGGGACGCCGACGGCATCCTGCGCGAACGTCGAGGCCGGGTGGATGGGCACGACCACCGCGCCGGTGGCCGCGTCCGGATCCTGGCCCGCGTGGATCGCGACCGTCTCGAACCCCGCGCCCGCCCAGCCGCCCTGAGCCTGTCCGCCCAGGGCACCCGGGGCACCACCCAGGCGGTCCGGGCGGCTCATCCGGCCGCCAGGAAGCTGAGCAGGTCGGACCGGGTGAGGATGCCGACCGGGTTGCCGTCCTCGAGGACGAGCGCGGCGGCGGCGGTGCCCAGGATGGTGACCAGCACCGACAGCGGCTCGCCGGCACCGACCGTGGGCAGCGGCGGTGACATGTGGTCGGCGACCGGAGCGTCGACGGCGGAGCGGTCGGCGAACACGGCGTCGAGCAGCTCCCGTTCAATGACGGCGCCGGCCACCTCGGCCGAGCGCAACGGCGGTTCCTGCCTTACCACCGGCAGCTGGGACACGTTGTACTCGCGCAGGTAGGAGATGGCCGCGCCTACAGTCTCATCAGGGTGTACGTGCACCAGGTCAGGTGGCCCGCTGGCGTCGGACGCCTTGCGGACCAGCACCTCGGCGACGGTCGGCTCGTCCGACGGCCGGTCGAGAAAGCCGAAGTCGTACATCCACTCATCGTTGAACACCTTCGACAGGTACCCCCGGCCGGAGTCCGGCAGCAGCACCACGACACAACCGTCGGCGTCCAGCTTCCGGGCGACCCGCAGCGCGGCGACGACCGCGAGCCCGCACGAACCGCCGGCCAGGATGCCCTCACGACGGGCCAGTTCCCTGGTCATCAGGAACGAGTCACGGTCGCTGACCGCCTCCACCCGGTCGACCACCGCCCGGTCGTAGGTCGCCGGCCAGATATCCTCGCCGACCCCCTCGACCAGGTACGGGCGGCCGCTGCCGCCGGAGTACACCGACCCTTCCGGGTCCGCGCCCACCACCTGCACCCGTCCGGAGCTGACTTCCTTGAGGTACCCGCCGGTTCCGCTGATCGTCCCGCCGGTACCGATCCCGGCGACGAAGTGGGTGATGCGCCCGTCCGTTGCCGCCCAGATCTCCGGACCGGTGGTGGCGTGGTGCGCGGCCGGGTTGTGGGGGTTGGAGTACTGGTCAGGGCTCCAGGCGCCGGGGGTCTGCGCGACCATCCGGCGCGCGACCGAGTAGTAGGAGCGGGGATCGTCCGGGGCGACCGCGGTCGGGCAGACCAGCACCTGGGCGCCATAGGCGCGCAGGACCGCCTGTTTCTCCTCGCTGATCTTGTCGGGCATCGTGAACACGCAGCGGTAACCACGGATGGCGGCAATGACCGCCAGGCCGGCCCCGGTGTTTCCGCTGGTCGGTTCGACGATCGTCCCACCCGGCCGGAGCTGCCCCGCTTTCTCCGCTGCGGTCACCATGGCCAGCGCTATCCGATCCTTCACGGAGCCGCCTGGATTCAGATACTCCAACTTGCCGAGCACGGGCGCGGCGATGCCCTCGGTGACCGCGTTCAGCCTGACCAGCGGGGTGTCGCCGACCGCCGCGGCAAGGTTCTCATGGAAACGCATCGTCTGCCCTCACCGTCACCGCCGGAGTCACCGGCCGCACAGGGATTGTAGATCGTCAAGCGGCTGCCGGCATGGTGCATGCCGAGGTCACAAAGGTGCCCGCTGGCGCGGACAACGCATGGCGAGCCGCGGTCGCGCGCCATGGTCACGGCTCGACGGGCAGGTCGAACCAGAGATACTTGCCGGAGTCGACCGCCACCGCGCCCCAGCTGCCCGCGAGAGCGTCCAGGACGAGCAGGCCACGCCCGCCCTCACTGCCGAGGTCCACCTGCTGGCGGTGCGGCAACAGGACGGACGTATCCGACACGGACGCGTGCACGAGGCCGGGCCGCAGTTCGATCAGCAGCCAGACGGGTGGCTCGCCGTACTTCACCGCGTTCGTGACCAGTTCGCTGACCAGGAGTTCCGCGGTGCCCACCGCATCTTCGGGCAGGTTGGTGGCGGTGAGCTGCTCGCGCAGCACGCGACGGGCCTGCGGAACCGCGCTGGATACGTGGGGAAGCTCGACCAGCAGGTGCGTGGCCGAGGGCCGAAACGACGACACGTGGGCCACCATGTCCGTTTACCCCCGTTTGTTCCGATAGATCATCAAATTTGGGCGATGTCATCTCTGTACGTCTACCCACAGGCGGGCCATTCCAAGCACTTTCGGGCCTTTCCCGGTCTACCGGTCGATGACGGCTGGTCATGTATGACGCAGCGTAGCTACATTTCCCCTTCTCGTCACTGATCAACGTTGGCTGTCAACCGCGTGTCGTCCTAGCGTCATCGATCGTTCGCGGATGGTTATCCCGGGATGCGGGCCACCACGACCGCGACATCGTCTCGCAGCCGCCCACCCGCGAACCGTTCGGCGGCTGCCCGCACCTGGTCGGCTATCCCCTGGGCGGACATGCCCACGCAGCCGCGCACGGCCGTCAGCAGCCGCTCGTCGCCGAACAGCTCCTGACCGCGACGGGCCTCGACCACCCCGTCGGTGTAGAGGACCAGCGCGTCCCCGGCCGTCAGCGCCACCCGTGCCTGGGGGAAAGCCACGTCGTCGTCATCGAGCACTCCGAGCAGCGTTCCCGGCTCCGCGACGAACATGGCCGTCCCGTCCGCGCGTACGACAACAGGCAGCGGGTGCCCGGCCATGCAGATCGAGACCACCCGTTCCGGCACCGTGGGGGCCACCGCGCTGGTAGCGGTGCCGTCTTCCAGGCAGGCGGTCGTGAGCTCGCCCGGCGGCCGCAGCTCGGCCGCGGCGAGCGTGCAGAAGCGTCCCTGGCCGGTCGGGCCCGGGTGGCCGGCGTCCCGCAGCGCACGGTTGAGATCCATCATGATGTCGGGAAGATTGTTGCGCTGTCCCACCAGCAGCCGCAGGACGGCCCGCGCGACCCCGGTCACGTTGGCGGCCTCCGCGCCCTTGCCGCAGACGTCACCGATGATGATCGTCCATCCGCCGTCCGGGTTCGGGACGAGGTCGAAGAAGTCACCGCCGACCTCCAGCCCGGCGCGGGCCGCGCGATAGGACGAGCCGAGCTCGATCCCGTCGATACTGGGCAGCCGCGGTGGCAGCAGCCCGGCCTGCAGCGCGCCGGCAACCTCCACCTGCTGACGGAACAGCCGGGCGTTGTCGACGGCGAAGGCCGCGCGGCGGGCGAGGTCCGCGAACAGCTCGATCTCGTCGGCCGCGAAGCTGTTGCCCATGGCCCGGCCGAGAGCGACAACGCCGAGCACCCGGCGGCGGGCCCGCATCGCGGTGATCACCGTCGGCGCGCCATTGATCGTGGCGATGCGCACCGTGTCGCCAAGCGTCGCCCGTACCTGGGCGGCGAGCGGCCCGACCGGGTCGCCGGCCCAGTCCGACAGGTCCGCGGCCTCGGCCTCGTCAACGTGCCCGACCGCGGCGAGCTTGACCGCGCCGTCCTCCCGCAGCAGGTACACCGCGCACCAGCGGGCCAGCCTCGGCACCGGTAGGCGCGCGAGCAGGGCCAGGCTGCGTTCGGTGTCGAGACTGCCAGCGAGCAGATCCGACGCCTCGGCGAGAAAGGAAAGCATGCCGATGCGGCGCTCCTCGGCACGGCGCAGGTTGGCGCCGCCGAGCGTCAACGCCATCCAACGGGTGACCATGGCGATCCGCTCGTCGGCGCCGTCCTCGCTGCCGTCTCCGCAGCCGGCGCCGTCCCCGGCCTCGTCGCCGGAGCCGTCGCCGGGGCCGGTGGCCAGGGGCCGCGGCCGCGACCACAGCAGGAGATCCCCGACGATTCCATCCCGGGATTCGAGCGGGAGCCGGCGGGCGTCCCGTTCCGCGCCGGTCGGGCCGACGGCCGCCACCACCTCCGCGGTGTTCTTGGCCTGGCCGGCCCGCCGGACCAGGCCGGCGGTGGCCCTCGGCAGCGCGTCTATGAGCTGGGTCAGCAGTTCGCGGACCTCATCCTCGGCCGACAGCGTGGCGGCGAGGCCGGGGGCGAGCAGCCGTGCTGGCCGCTGGAGGTCCGCCGCTGGTCGCCGCGGTGGGCGCACGGGGGCCTCGAGGCGATCGCCGCGGTGACCAGCGCCCTCGACGGGGAGGTCGAGCCGGAACCACACCTTTTTACCGGTCCGGTCGTGTTCGGTCCCCCAGGCGGTGGCGAGGGCGTCCACCAGCGCGAGGCCGCGGCCGTTCTCCCGCAGATTGTCGATCTTCCTGGTCTGCCCGCCGCCGGTGGCCTCGTCGGGCGTCGTCAGCCAGTCGGAGCCGGCAGCGGTCGACACGCCACCCAGTGTCGTGGGATGGCGGTCGCTGACTGTGATGGCGAGTCCGGTGGCGTCGTACCGGAGGTCGACCGTCGCGTCGGTGCCGGCGTGCATGACGACGTTGGTCACCAGTTCGGTCACGAGCAGCAGAACGGTGTCGATGAGGTCAGGGTCGACACGGCCGTGAAGCGCGTCCACTATGAACCGCCGGGCCGACCGTGGCGAGTCGGTGACCGGTGGAAGTGTGAGGGTGCGGCGGAGCCCCTCATCTCCGGGCACGGGAGGCATGCCGGTCAGTGTCTCCTGTGTTGTCCAGCTCTGGGGGATTGGCTGTGCCCAGGGCCGCACGATGTCGGGACGTGTCGGTCAGTCAATCGGGTACCGGGCATGCGCATGGGGATCCGCCGATATCCACCCAGCGGACTTTGGCGGATACTGGCGGCGAGTAGCACCGGATACCCGATGAACGGCTGCCGGACCGTTCCCGTGGTTGACCAGACATGAGTGATTCCCGCGGACGCGGGTTTGGAGGGCTTCATCATGACGATGGTGTCGGAAACCGCGCCCGTGGACGACCACCTCTTCAGCGATTTGCTCGATGCTCTCACCGCGTTGTGCGAGGGTGACTTCTCGGTCCGGCTGGGAGAACGGGCCGGCCGTGGCGCACCGTTGGCACAGCGTTTCGACGAGCTGGCCGGTGTCCAGCAGCGACACGCGCTCGAGCTGGAACGGGTGAGCAAGGTGATCCGGCGGGACGGCCGGCTGACCGAGCGCATGGCCGATCTCGGCTTCGAGGGCGGTTGGGCGATGTCGAACCAGGCGGTCAACTCCCTCATCGATGACCTTGCGCGTCCGACGCACGAGGTCGCGCGGGTCATCGCGGCGGTCGCGGAAGGTGATCTTTCGCAGCACATGGCACTGGAGATCGCCGGTCAGCCGGTGCGGGGTGAGTTCCTGCGGATCGGTACGACGGTGAACACCATGGTGGACCAGCTCTCGTCCTTCGCCGACGAGGTCACCCGGGTGGCCCGGGAGGTCGGTACCGAGGGCAACCTGGGCGGCCAGGCGCGGGTCAAGGGCGTGTCCGGGGTGTGGCGGGATCTCACCGAGTCGGTGAACTCGATGGCGGGGAACCTGACCAGCCAGGTGCGCAACATCGCCCAGGTGACGACCGCGGTGGCGCAGGGTGACCTGTCCCAGAAGATCACTGTGGATGCCCGGGGGGAGATCTACGAACTGAAGTCGACCGTGAACACGATGGTCGACCAGCTCTCGGCGTTCGCGGACGAGGTCACGCGGGTGGCCAAGGAGGTCGGTACCGAGGGCAAACTGGGCGGCCAGGCCCAGGTCAAGGGCGTGTCCGGAGTGTGGCGGGATCTCACCGACTCGGTGAACGTCATGGCCGGCAACCTCACCACCCAGGTCCGCAGTATCGCCGAGGTGGCCGCCGCGGTGGCCCGCGGCGACCTCACGCGGCAGATCACCGTCGACGCCCGCGGTGAGGTCGCCGGTCTCGCGCACACCATCAACACCATGGTCGACCAGCTGTCATCGTTCGCGGCCGAGGTG
>NZ_CAKJTM010000015.1:93135-102951 GCF_917627345.1 Protofrankia sp. CiP3
CCCGGGAGGTCGGTACCGAGGGCAATCTGGGTGGCCAGGCTCATGTGCGGGGCGTGTCCGGGGTGTGGCGGGATCTCACCGAGTCGGTGAACTCGATGGCGGGGAACCTCACCGCGCAGGTCCGCAACATCGCGCTGGTGACCACCGCGGTGGCCCGCGGCGACCTGTCGCAGAAGATCACGGTGTCGGCGCAGGGCGAGATCGCCGAGCTGAAGGACACCGTGAACACGATGGTCGACCAGCTGTCGTCGTTCGCGGACGAGGTCACCCGGGTGGCCAAGGAGGTTGGTGTTGAGGGCAAGCTCGGGGGCCAGGCAACGGTCGACGGGGTGGACGGTACCTGGAAGGCGCTCACCGACAACGTCAACCAGCTCGCCTCCACGCTGACCACGCAGCTCCGGGCGATTGCCGAGGTGTCGACCGCGGTCACTCGCGGTGATCTCACTCGCTCCATCACGGTGGAGGCCGAGGGCGAGGTCGCCGAGCTCAAGGACAACATCAACCAGATGATCGCCAATCTGCGGGAGACGACCGACAAGAACGCCCAGCAGGACTGGCTGAAGTCGAACATCGCCCGGATCGGCGGCAAGATGCAGGGCCAGCGTGATCTGTACGCGGTCTGCCAAATGATCATTAGTGAGATGACCCCGGCGGTCGGTGCCCAGCTCGGTACGGTCTACCTGCTCGATTTCATCGAAGGCGACAAGCTGCGGCACGTCGCCGGCTACGGTTCGGCGCCGCGTAAGCGCTCCGACGGCACGTTCCTGTTCGGCGAGGGACTCATCGGTCAGTCCGCGGCGGAGAAGAAGCGTATCCGGGTGGAGCAGGTCCCCGCCGGCTACCTGCGTATCCGCAGCGGCCTTGGGGACGCGCCACCGAGTGATCTCGTCGTCACCCCGGTGATCTTCGAGGATCAGGTACTCGGCGTCATCGAGCTCGCCTCGTTCAGCACCTTCTCCGAGCTGCATCTGCATCTGGTCGACCAGCTGGTCGGCACCATCGGCGTCGTCCTGAACACGATCATGGCAAACGCGCGGACGGAGGAGCTGCTCGCCCAGTCCCAGCGGCTCACCCAGGAGCTGCGCTCGCAGTCGGTCGAGCTCCAGCGCACCAACAACGAGCTGGAGGAGAAGGCCGCGCTGCTGGAGGAGAAGAACGGCGAAATCGAAATGGCCCGGATCGGCCTGGAGGAGAAGGCCGAGCAGCTCGCGCTGTCATCCCAGTACAAAACGGAATTCCTGGCGAACATGAGTCACGAGCTGCGCACACCGCTCAACAGCCTGCTGTTGCTGGCGAAGCTGCTGGCCGACAACCCGGAGGCGAACCTCACCGCCAAGCAGATCGATTTCGCCGAGACGATCCACTCGGCTGGCTCGGAACTGCTCGGGCTTATCAACGACATTCTCGATCTCTCGAAAGTCGAGGCCGGCAAGATGGCCGTGGAGGCCGCGACGGTCCGTACCATCACTCTCTGCGACGCGGTCGCGCAGGTATTCGGCCCGATGGCCGAGGAGAAGGGCCTGTCCTTCGAGGTGACCGTCGCGGGTGATGTCCCGGAGGAGTTCGTCACCGACGAGCAGCGCATCCAGCAGGTGCTGAAGAACCTGCTGTCCAACGCGGTGAAGTTCACCGATGCCGGGGAGGTGCGCCTGGACGTGACGGTCGCCTCGGCCGATGTCGCCTTCACCACGTCGGCCCTGTCGTCCGCGCCGGTCGTGCTCGCGTTCAGCGTTTCCGACACCGGTATCGGGGTGGCCGCCGACAAGCTTCTTATGATCTTTGAAGCGTTCCAGCAGGCGGACGGGACGACGTCACGGCGCTACGGCGGTACCGGGCTCGGGCTGTCCATCAGCAAGGAGCTTGCGAGGCTGCTCGGCGGATCCATCGGCGTCGCGAGCACAGTCGGTCTGGGCAGCACCTTCACGCTGTACGTCCCCTCGGTGATGCCGTCCGAAGTGCTTCCGTCGGCCAGCCCCGGAGACAGCGAGGAAATCATCATGCTCGCCGAGACCGGCGGGGCGGCAGGGCGCTGGCGGCTGGCTGACAGGGCGACGATCGTTGCCGGGACGCCGCCCACCGGCGTTCGGCCGGCTATCGGTGGTGGTGGCGCATGGACACCCGCGTCGGCGGAATTCCAGTTGTCGGGCGCCCGGGTACGTGGCTCGTTCCGCTCCGGCGCGGACACCGACCCGGTGGGCACGCCGTTCCTCACCGAACTGCCCGCGGAGCTGGGCGGCCCGGCGGCGACGGCGGGCCTGGACGAGTCCGACCCGCTGGCCGGCTCGGCCGTACTTGTCGTGGACGATGACGTCCGCAACGTCTTCGCGTTGACCAGCGCCCTGGAGATGCGCGGCATGCGGGTTCTCTACGCGGACAACGGCCATGACGCGATCCGGCTGCTCCAGCAGGAGGGCTTGTCAATTGATCTTGTTCTGATGGATGTGATGCTGCCTGGGCTGGACGGGAACGAGACCACGACGGCGATCCGGCAGATGCCCGCGTTCGCCGCTCTGCCCATCGTGGTGCTGACCGCCAAGGCGATGCCGGGGGACCGGGAGAAGAGCTTCAAGGCCGGGGCGACTGACTACGTCACCAAGCCAGTTGATCTTGACCATCTGCTCGACACCATGCGGTCTCATCTGTAGTCCCCCAGACGCTGAGCGAGGCTCCCCAGTGGCGGCATCGCGATCACGGTTTTCCGCGGTTTCCCCGGGCCGCGGCCCGGGGAGCGCCGGGCCTGTCAGCGGGGTGCGTCGGAGCGGGTGAGGCAGGGATGAAAAGCTGGCTCCCCCGGGGACATCCGGCATCCTCCGACGATCTCATTGCGGTTGGCTCGGTTCGGTGATACTTCCACCGAGCGATGCCGGTGGCATCGGGAAGTGCGGCGGAAGTCATTTGTACCGTTGAGCTCGAAGCTATGCCGCCGTCGGCGGCGCGGCGTGAAGGAGGATGCGGGCGGTGACTGAATGCAAGAGTGATCATACGGACACCGGGAGCGGCGAAGAGGCACACGGCGCGGAACGCCCGCGCAGCAAGATTCTTTTGGTGGACGACCGGCCGGACAACCTGATGGCCCTCGAGGCGATCCTCGCATCCCTCGACCAGGAACTGGTCACCGCGTCCTCGGGCGAGGAGGCGCTCAAACGTCTCCTGGTGGATGATTTCGCGGTGATTCTGCTCGACGTCCAGATGCCGGGGATGGATGGTTTCGAAACCGCTCATCGCATCAAACAACGTGGCCGGACGCGGGACACGCCGATCATCTTCCTCACCGCGATTGATCGGGAACCGCACCACGCCTTCCGCGGCTACGCTGTCGGCGCGGTCGACTACATCGCCAAGCCCTTTGACCCATGGCTGCTGCGTGCGAAGGTCACGGTGTTCGTCGAGCTGTTCGAGAAGAACGAGCGGGTTGCGGAGCTTGCCCGTGCCCGGGTCCGGGACTTTGATCTGATGGCTGAGATCGTCGAACGGCTCTCCGCCCTGGAGGTCCTGCTGGAGGGGGTCTCCCCGGGCATGCCCGAGGAGACCATCGCCGCGGCGGCGGCAGAGGTTCGCGGCCTGGTGACGCGGCTGGCGCCGTTCTCCCGGCCGGGTGCCGTCGGCGTGGCTGATTTCTGACGCGGATCGGTACGGCTGTCCGGACGGGACAGCCGCTTTTCCCTCCCGTCCGGGCCGACGGCCGGTTTCGCCGGAGCCCGGACGGGACGTTTTACGCGGCGTGCGCGATCGCCGAGGCCGCTATCAGCGTAGCGGCCTCAAACACGCTCTCAAAAGATCGTTGACTCGTGCCCACCGCCTGGCGGTCAGGCCTGCACCGCTCCTGGCCTGCCGTTCTCGATTGCCCACTTGCTGTACTGGAACACGTCGGAATCCTGTTTGGTGAAGTCCCGCACGGCCCGCAGCTCCGCCGTCCAGACATCGCGGTTGATTGTGGACAGAATATACCCACGGTAGTCGGATTGGAACTGCTTGATGTGCGGGTTCAGGGGGAGGGCGTTCCTGATGATTGTCGGGAACGGCGCCGGGAGAACCGAGCTGATCGCCGTGCCGACGAGCTCGGTCCCGACCACGGGCGAGTTCGGGTCACGGAAGTCCGTATGCAGGTCGTTGACGAGGAACGCGTGGATGTCGCCGGTCAGCACGACCGGGTTGGAGACCTTCCGGTCGTACATGGCCTGCAGGACCGTGCGGCGCTCGGCCGCGTAGCTGTCCCAGAACTCGCTCCAGAAGTGGAGCGGGCCGGGGGCGAGGTCCAGCTGGGCCATCAGGATCTGCTGGACGAGCACGTTCCACCGCGCGCCCGCGTTCGTGAATCCCTTCAACAACCAGTCACGCTGCGGCGCGCCCAGGATGCTCCGGGCCGGGTCCTGGTTCTCGGTGCAGCTGACGATCTGTCCGCTGTTGACACCGTTGCTGTTGCACGCGTGAGCGTCGCGGTACTGGCGGGTATCAAGGATGACGAACTCGGCCAGGTTGCCGTAGCGCAGCCGGCGGTACAGCACGTAGTCGCGGCGTACCCTGTTCGGGAGCGGCATGTGCTCCCAGTACGCCTGGTAGGCGGCGGCGCGACGCGCCAGGAAGATATTTTGTGGTTCGTTGTCCTGGTTTGTCTGACTGGTGTAGTCATTGGCGACCTCGTGGTCGTCCCAGGTCACCGCCCACGGGTGGGCCGCGTGCGCGGCCTGGAGGTCCGGGTCCGTCCTGTACTGCGAGAGCCGCAGCCGGTAACCAGCGAGGTCCTTCGGTTCCGGGCACGCGTGCAGCCGGGGGCGACCGGGCTTCGGATTGGGTTCGTAGATGTAGTCCCCGATGTGGAAGACGACGTCCAGGTCCTGCTGGGCGATCTCCCGGTAGGCCGCGTAGTAGCCCTCCTCGTAGTTCTGGCAGGAGACGTGCGCGATGGTCACTTCGGAGACGTTGCGGCCCTCGCCGGGAGCGGTGCGGGTGTGCCCGATGGCGCTGCGCTCACCGGCCACTTCGAACGCGTAGTAGTAGTCGCGTCCCGGCAGCAGGCCGTCGACCTCGACATGTACACTGTGTGACCACTCGGGCTTGGCGGGTGCTTCTCCGCTGCGGATCACACGGGTCAGGCGGTCGTCGGCGGCAAGGATCCACCGCACCTGGTAGGAGCGGCTGGGCATGCCGCCGCCCGGCTCCAGCGGTGACGGCGCGAGCCTGGTCCACAGGACGATTCCGTGCGATGTCGGCTCTCCGGACGCCACGCCCAGCGTGAACGGGTAGCCGTTGATCCGAGGGACGCCCGCGCGCGCGGCGGGCAGCGACGCGGTCGCAATTCCAGCCGCGGACAGCCCGGACACCACGAGAAAACCGCGGCGTGCCAGGTTCGGATTGATCGAGTCAACAGAGTCCATAGCCCCCTCCAGGACGCAACTTCGCTATCTACGGAATGGCATGCGGGACGGCCTTTCTCGCACATTGGCCGGCCCCTGAGCGGCGCGGTGGGCCGTGACGGGCAAGCGGGCCAGCTCAGTGCCTCTCGGATTTCAGCACCGTGCGCTGTCCGGGTGGTAAACGGATCGAAAATCGTTAACAAAAGGTAAATCAATGAAGGTGGGTTCAGTAAAAAGACTTCGCCGCGGTGCGCGATTGCTTTTGTTGATGGATCGATTGGGTAAAAGAATTCACAAGCGTGGCTGGCCGATTACCGGCCGGTGGTTGTTTCGCGGTGGCTGTATGTGATCCACTGTTCCGGTGGGGGCCGCCGCCGGTTCATCCGTGGTGTTGCGTGTTCCCGGCTGTGGTTGATATTTTTTGATCATGCTACGGTCGTGATGATTTGCTGATCGGCGGTATGCGGCTGTAGCAGCCCGCTGGTCTTGCGCTTATAATCCGGGCGAACAAGTTGATCGATGTGCCGGCCTGACTCGTTGATCAACCTCGTGGTCGATGTTCGGGGGCGGTATGGGATATCAGCTGGGAGTTGACCTGGGCTCGGCCAACACGGTGGTCGCCGCGATCGACGACGGCTGGCCGCAGATCTTGGCTCTCGGTGGCGGAACCGACGTTCCGACCGTCGTCTACGCATCGCCCGATGGCGAGATTCAGGCTGGTCGGGCGGCCGAACGCCGCGCGGTGGCCGATCCGGGCCGGGCTGCCCGCGGTTTCCCGCGACGGGTGGGTGATCCGACGCCCGTGCTGCTCGGTGAGGCTGCCTACACCCCCGAGGCACTGGTTTCACGCCTGGTCGACTGGGTCGTCGCCGCGGCCACCCGATTGCGCAAGGCGCTCCCCGACCACGTGGTCGTCGCCCATCCGGCCAGCTGGTCGCGGTTTCGGTGCGAGCTGTTCGCCGAAGCCGTCGGCCAGGTTGACGCCGATGTCCCGATCACGGTGTGCTCCTCCGCCGACGCTGTTGGCGCGCTGCTCAACCGCCGGAGCGCGGCGGCCCCCGGGGCGTTCGTGGGCATCTACGACTTTGGCGCGGGCTCTTTCGAGGCCGCGGTGCTGGCCACGATGCCCACCGGATTCCAGATTTCCGGAACCCCCGCCGGGATCACCCGCGCCGGTGGCATGGAAATCGATGAAATCGTGGTGGCCCATGTACTGCGAAAGCTTGGTGGCGCCGCATCAGGTCTCGATCACGCGGATCCCGTGACGGCGGCGGCGCTGCGCCGGTTACGGTCTGAGTGCGCCCAGGCAAAGGAGATCCTCTCCGAGGACGATGCGGTCGATGTCCCGGTTGGCCTGCCACCGGTCGGTGGCGTGGGCATGCCGGAGTCCGTGCGGCTGACCCGGGACGAGTTCGAGTCCCTTATCCGGCCCATGGTGGACGACACGGTCCGCGTGCTCGAGCGCGTACTGCGGTCGGTTCCGGCGACATCCGCGGATCTGTCCGCGTTGCTGCTGCTCGGCGGCTCGGCTCGGATCCCGCTGGTCGGCCGGGTCCTTGCCGAAGCGTTCCCGGACGCCGGAAGACAGGAGATCGGCTCACCTGGTGATGTCGCCCTCGGCGCGGCGCTCATTGCCGCGCGGGGCGCGCGCCAGGCCGTACCCCCACTTCAAACAGTCATCATCGAGCCGCCGGCGCTGAGTGTCCCACCAGCGCTGAGTGTCCCGCCGGCACTGAGCGCCCCGCCGGTTCCGCGGACCTCGCCACCGGTGATTCCGTCAATTGTGGGCAGCCGGCCCGGTGGAGTCCCGTCGTCGCCGAGCGTACCCGTTGCGGTCAGCGCACCGCCGGTGAGCACCGCGCATGCGCTCCCGGTTCCAGCCCGGGTCACGCCGGTTGAGTTCGCCGACGCGGCGCATGCGGGCCGCCGGACGAAAAGCCGTCCGTTCGCCGGCTTTGTCAGCACCCGACGCGGGATTGTTTCGGTAGCGGCTGCCGTTCTTGTCCTGATCGCGGCCACAACGGCTGGAATTGTCACGGCCGCTGGTGGCGGTAATGGGCCGGTCCCGCTCCCTTCGGCCGGGGCGTCGGCGGTGGGCCAGGGCCAGGCGGCGGCCCCGCCAGGCGAGCCGTCGGTCCGCGCTGAGAACGTCATTCTCGCCTCCGGCTCCAGCGAGGTCGCACCGATCACCGAAACTGCTTACGCGCTGTTCCGACAGCAGCAGAGCGGGGTCGCGGTCCGGGTGGAGGCAACGTCTACCGACGACGGATTCACGCGTTTGTGTCAGGGTAAGATCGACATCGCTGGTGCCTCCTTCGCGTTGAACACCACTTTCAAGGGCGATCCCGGCTGCGCGGATCGGGTCGCCGAGTTCGAGATCGCCCACAACACCCTGCCGGTCATCGTGAACCCGCAGAACACCTGGGCGCGCTGCCTGACGCTCGGTCAGCTCACGAACATCTGGAAGAAGGGCTCGACAGTCACCAGCTGGAACCAGATCGATCCGAGCTTTCCCAACGAGCCGGTGAAGTTGTTCGGCCCAGCGCCGACGTCCGTCCACGGCCAGGTCTTCAACCAGGAGGTGAACGGGGCGAGCGACAACGTCCGCGGGTACCGCGCGGTCGAGCTGGAAGGCGTGGCGCAGAACGTCGCGCAGGACAAGAACGCGCTGGGCTTTCTTGATTTCCCGACGTTCGAGACGTACGGCGGCAAGATTCGTGGCGTGGAACTGGACAACGGCAGTGGGTGTATTTCGCCGTCGGTGGTCTCCGCCGGGACCGGCACCTATATCCCGTTGTGTAAACCGCTCTACCTGTATGTAAGCAAGGAAGCCCTGCGCAGGCCGGCCACGGCTGCGTTCGTCAATTTCTATGTGCGTAATGGCCAGGACATCGCGTTCAGGTCCCATGAGGTGCCGCGGAACAACGAGACGACAACCGCCAACATCAACCTTGCCGGCAAGCTCACCGCGGGGGTCGGCCCGGTCGTGGCGTGAACGTGCCCGGCGGTGGCGTCGTGGACTGCCCGCGATACCACCGTCTCCTGGCCCACCCGCCCTGGCGGTATCGCGGGCTGAACGTCCGCGGCTGGGGATCAGGGGCTATCGCGGGCAGGGGTCGGAATAGGGCAACCGCGGTACCCACTGTCGCCACCCCTCGGGGTCCAGCCGGAAACGTGGATCCGCGCAGGCGGCTTGGGCGAGGGTGTCCGGATCGGTCGACAGCACCCGCAGATCGCCGTCCGCGCCACCGGCCGCGAACGCGTGTCCGTCACCGGACACCGCCAGCCGGCTGACAGCGGTGGTGTTCCCGTTCACGAGCCGGGTCAGTTCGACGGGTTTCGCCGTGGCGTCCCAGAACACGATGGCACCGTCGGCGCCCGCGGATACCAGCAGGCCATCCGTGCCGAACGCGGCACCGGTGACGCGGTTGGAGTGGACGGCCAGGACGCTGACTGCCAGCGGTTTGGTCGGGTCTGACAAATTCCACAGCCGTAACGTGTTATCGTCACCGCCGGTTACCGCAAGATGTCCGTTCCGGTTGAAGGCCACTGTCACGACCGCACCGACATGCCCGGTCATGGTAGCGATCTGTTGCGGCTGTCCGGGGTTGGCCAGGTCCCACAACCGCACCGTCTCGTTCACGGCCGCGGTAGCCAGCAGCCGGCCGTCCGGGCGCAGCGCGATGTCCGTCACCAGCCCACCACGGTTGGTCAGGAACGTCAGTGATGTCGGATGCCGTGGATCGGCGATGTTCCACAACCCGACCGTCCCGTCCGCGCCCGCCGTCACCAGCAGTTTGCCCGTGGGGTCGAACAGGAGCCGGACGACCGGGCTGATGTGTCCGTCGAGCCGGCTGGGCTGCCCGCTTGCGTCCGAAGCGTTGCCCTCCCACATCCGGTCGGCCCAGAGCCGGGCGGTGTTGTCGGCGCCGCCAACCGCGAGCCGGCGGCCGTCCGCGCTCAGCGCCACGCCGTTTGCCTGCCCGGTCATCTCCGGGCCGAGGTCGGCGGTCAGAATCGGTTTGCGGCGATCGCTGAGATCCCATAACCGTACCCGCCCGTCGGCGTCGGCCTCGGCGAGCGCCCGGCCAGCGGCGTCCCAGGCGACATCGAGCACCTTCGCGCCGCGCTGGGGCAGTGACACCGCGGATGTGGCGACGAACGACGCGACCATGGCGCGCCGCGCCTCGGCTGTCGGCGCGATCCGGTATGCGGCAACGGCGAGCTGGCCGGCCAGGTTCGGGTCGCCCTGGCGCCTCGCGCCCGCCTCGGTCGCGAGCTGTCGGGACACCGCCGCTCGGTCGGCGTCCGGCTGGCCGCTGTTCTTGCCCGCAACGACGACAGCCAGGACGCACGCTGCCGCGATCACCGCCGCGGTGAAACTGAGCCGGCCTGGCCCGCGCCAGCCGCCCCCGCGCCAGCCAGGCCCGCGCCGGCCAGGCGCGACCGGAGCGGGGGCGGG
>NZ_CAKJTM010000016.1:0-16049 GCF_917627345.1 Protofrankia sp. CiP3
GAGCCCGAGGCGAAGGGTGCCGGCCGCGCAGGTCGCCTCTCGGCGCGTGGTCGCTCGCAGCGACATTGGGGTGAGCCCGGGGGCCATGTCACGGCCGGCACCTCACCACAGTACCGGGTTCTGGGCCGTCGCATCCCGGGGGAGCGAAATCGACGGTCCATCACCTGTCCGGCGGGACACGGCCGGACCGCGCGGCCGGAAAGCCATACGAGCGTGCGCCCCAATCCCAGCAAAAGACGATGTATGACAGCCCGACATCTGGTTCCATCTGGCCTGCGGGTCCGTCTGACCTGCGGGTCCGTCGGCCGGGCAGCTCACGGGGGGAACTGTCCGCGCCGCGGCGCAGCGCCGAGCAGGTCGCCGCTGGCAACGGTCACGACGGGACAGCGGTCACGCCAGGAGCGCGGCGCTGAGATACGCGAGGCTGAACTGGGTGTCGGAACGGGCACCGGCGGGGTCCGCGCAGAAGACGGAGACCGTCACGTCGCCGGCCGCGCTGCCACGCGGTGAACTCCATCCGCCGATCGCGCACCGGTGGGTCGGCTCACCGTAAGGGATGACCTCGACATTGTCGGGAGCACGCCCAGCCGCCGGGAAGGTCACCTCGTACGCGCCCGCCGAGATGTGACGGACGGTGTTCACTTTTCCGGCACTGTTGGCGGTATACCTGTCCCACGCGTCTACTGTCATGCCCAGGGGCGGCTGGATGATCCTCCCGGTGTCCTCGGCCTCCTGGCCGGAGAAGGCATGCCCGAACAGCACGGTGTCGGCCCCGATCAGCGCATGCTGGTTGGTGTAGACGAGCACGAACGGCGTGTCCGTCCAGGTCTGCCCGATGGCGCACCCCACGAAGATGGTCTGCCGGTCGGTCTTCTCGTCCCGGCCGAGTGGGTTGCAACCGGCCGGTGTGGAGCCGATCGCATTGACCTGGAGGTTGTTTCCCTCCCGGCCGGAGTAGGCCGGCCCGACCAGGTCGATCGAGTAGTGCCCAACACCGATCCGGTGGATCTCGAAGGGCGTGGCCGAACCGGCGGCGTCGTAGTAGTCGCCCACCCGGGTGACGTCTCGGCCCGGCTCGTCGTCCCGGAAGTAGGTGTAGGGCGGTGGCAGCGAAGCGGGCCCCCCGGTGGGAGCCGGGCTCACCGCCTGCCCGCGGAAATACGGGTCAGGAAAGGCCGATGACGCCCGGTAGGACGCCGGTGCGAACGTGAACAGCGCGGTGAACCGCGAGTCGGTGTAGTCCCCGTTCGGTGACCGGCAGGCCAGGGTCACCTCCTCGGCGGGACCCGACGGCGCCCACCCTTCGGAGTGGCAGCTCACCGGCTCGTCACCGACCGCGGATGCCAGCGCGACACCATGCCCGCCGGGCACGCCAATGCCAGGAAAGATCACTTTGTAACGACCGGTGCCCCGCCGGACCACCGTCGCCGACGCGCCGGCGGCAGCCGTGCCAGTCGCGCCCGTGGCCGCCTGCCAGCTGCCAGCCTGGACGAAGGGCGCGGGCGTCCGCGCAACCCCCAGCGGCGACGCGGCCTCGTCCGACCGGACGAATCCCCAGACCGGCGTGCCGGGAAGAACCGATGCCCCGGCTGCCCTGGGCGGAACCGAACCACCGCAGCCCACCAGCACCCCGAGAATCACGGCGATCACAGCGGCATACGCACAGACGGTCACCGGAACCAATCGTCGCGCCCCTGTCATCCCCCAGCCTTCCCGTGTGTGGAACTCGGCTTCTCCGCGGCACCGCAGCCGGGATGAGCATGTCATGCCCGCTCAACCAGAAAAGCCGGGAGTCAGCGAGACGACCACGGGAGTACCTTTAGGCTGGTCGGGCCGATCTGACAGGGCGTCACAGGTAGCACGCGGTCTGGAGGTTGGTTCAACAATGGCAGCGCCGGATGCGGCCGTGAACGCGCAGGCTCTCCCGCTGGGTCCGGGTGACCCCGACCAGCTTGGCTCCTACACCCTGCTTGGCAGGCTCGGCCAGGGCGGAATGGGAACCGTCTACCTCGGGCGTAGCGGAAACGGCCGGCTGGTCGCCATCAAGGTGATCCGTACCGACGTGGCCGACGACGATGAGTTCCGGCTGCGTTTCCGGCTGGAGGCGGAAACGGCCCGCCGGGTGGCCCGGGTGTGCACCGCCGAGGTGCTCGACGCGGCGCCCGACGCCGAGCAGCCGTATCTTGTCACCGAGTTCATCGAAGGCCGGACGCTGGCGAAGTTCGTCTCCGAAAGCGGCCCACTGCTGGCGGCAAATCTTGAACAGCTCGCGGTCGGCGTTGCCGCGGCGCTGACCGCGATCCACAGCGCCGGCATCGTGCACCGAGATCTCAAACCGTCCAACGTGGTGCTCTCCCCCTTCGGCCCCCGGGTCATCGACTTCGGGATCGCCCGCGCGCTGGACTCCGCCAGCAGCCTCACCGGGGACCTCCAGCAGCTCGGCACCCCCGCCTTCATGGCGCCCGAACAGATTCAGGGCGATCCGGTCACCCCAGCGGTGGATATCTTCGCCTGGGGCGGGCTCATCACCTTTGCGGCAACCGGCCGTTACCCGTTCGGCGAGGGCAGCGCGCAGGCTCTGCTCTTCCGCGCGGTGAACGAGGATCCGAACCTGGACGGGCTGGACAGCCCGCTGCGCGAGATCGTCGCGAACGCGATGCTCAAGGCTCCGTCGGCCCGGCCGACCGCGCAACAGCTGATGCTGCGCCTGCTCGGTGAGCCGCTGTCGACAGCACAGATCGACCCCGAGGCAACGGTCACCCAGGTGTTGCGCGACTGGCGGTTACCCGCGCCCGCCAACACGTTCGGCGGCACCACGACGCACCACATCCCGGGCACCCGCGACGCCCCGGGCACCCGCGACACGGCCACGCCGGCCACCGTACGAGGCGGCCGGGTGCTACCGCGGCCCCGCCGCCGGACAGCGCTCGTGGTCGCGGGCAGCGGGGTCGCCGTGGCGGCCGTGCTCGGCGCGGTGCTGGCGCTGGCGCCGCGTGGTTCGGGCCCGGGGGGCAACCCGGTGAAGGTGGCCGACATCCTGCCGAAGTCCGCCGTCGGGCTCGGCGACGACACACTGGTCTACTCCAGCGAACAGAACGGCACGAAGGCCATCTACAGCCTGCAGGTTGGCGCGGACGGCCCGGTGGGGCCGCCACGGCCGCTGACCCGCGACGCGCGGCCGGACACGCTCCCAGTGATCGTCGGGCTGAAACGCAGGACCGTCCTCTACACGGTGGGTGACTCCTCCCCCAGCCTGAAAGCGATCGCCGCGGACGGCAGCGTCGGCCCGATCTCGCTTTTCGGCTCCGGCCCGGCAGCGGACATCCAGATCGCGCAGGACGCTCGGGCATCGGTCGATCCCACCGGGAGGTTCATCGTCATCAAGGCCGACATCGGCCCGAACGACGGCACCGCCGGCCTCTACGTCATCGCGATGGACGGGTCGAGCGTCCGGCAGCTGGGCGTGCCCGCCGGGGCCACCGACCCGTCCTGGTCCCCGGCGGACAACCGGATCGTCTACTTCGTCAGCGAGAACGGGAGCAACGGCGGCAAGCTGTTCAGCATCGACGCGTTCAACCCCGCCGCGACGCCCACCCAGCTCACCGACGGCAGGAACGGCCTTGATGCCGACCCGTGCTGGTCACCGGACGGCAAGAGGATCGCGTTCCGCCGCAGCGCCGGGACGAACCTCGCCGAGATGGACATCTACGTCATGGACGCCGCCGGGGGCACACCGACGCAGCTGACCGAGGCCCCCGGTCAGGAGCAGGATCCGTCGTTCGCGTCCGGCGACAACAAAAAGATCACCTACACCGCCCAGCGGCCCGGCGACACCAACCGCGAGATCTACGTGACGGACGCGAACCGCCTCGACGACGCCCACGCACAACGACTGACCACGTTCACCGGCCTGGACGCCACCCCCCGCTGGCAGTCCGGCTGATCCGGCTGGGCTGCCAGCGGGGGAAGGAACAAGGGGGAACAGGAGCCCCTCCAGCGGCTCAGCTTGCCGCCTGTTCGGGCTTGCGCTTCTTGACTGTCTTCGGGTCCATCCGGCGGATCAGGAAAGCGGTCACGATGACGCAGATCACGCCGATGCCCACACCGGCACCGATATCGGTGAAGTAGGCCGACGAGGTGTGATCGAAGAACGGGTCGACGACCACCTTGCTGTTGATCAATTTGCCATCGGGACGGAGGACACCGGCGAGGCTGATCCGGTTGAGGTCACCGACCGAGGACAGCCCGGCAAAACCCCAACGGGCCGGCGCGATCACGCTGACCTCTTCGAGACCGGGCTTGCCGTGAACCGGCAGGATGCCACCGCTGAACACAAGCTGCGCCATGGTAAGAAGCACGAGCAGCGGCATGGTCTTGTCCGCGTTGTCGACCAGCGCGGAGATGACGAGCCCCAGCATGGCCGAGGACAGCGAGACCACGATCACCGCGATCAGGCACTCGGCGAGGGAGTTCCCGAGCGCGACCCCTTCGTCAGGCGCCCGGCCGACCAGCGCGATCAGGGTGAACGGGATGGCCTGCAACGTAGTGATCAACGTCAGGACAAGGATCTTCGAGCCGATGTAGGCGGTGCGGGACAGCCCGATCGCCCGCTCCCGGCGGTAGATCGCCCGTTCCTTGACGATCTCCCGGACCGAGTTCGCCATGCCCATGAAGCAGGCGCACAACACCATCACCAGCAGGATCGTGGCGGCGTCCGCGTTCGGCGAGCCGTCCCCGGGGAGGGTGAAACTACCGGGTATGGCACGCGGTATGAGCCCGAGCAGAAACGGGAACACGACAATGAGCCGCAGGTAGGACCTGTCGGACGCGACCACCGCCAGCGTCCGCCGGCTTAAGGTGATCAGCTGGGAGAACACCGACTGCTGGCGGATGCTCGGCAGTTCCTCCGGCGCGGGACGGGCCGAGGGCGCGGTGACCGACGCCGGCACGTAGTAGCGCGACTGGCGGAACCGAGCCGCCGACTCCGCTCCCGCCGTGGCCTCCAGCATCAGGAAGACATCCGGGTAGTCCTTCTTCGCGAAGAAGGACAGGGCGTCGCGCGGCGGGCCGAAGTAGGCGACGTACCCGCCGGGGGCGAGCACCAGAACGTAGTCACACAGGTCCAGCTGGGCCACACTGTGGGTGACGACGACGACCGTCCGCCCATCGTCGGCGAGCTTGCGCAGCGACTCCATGACGTTCTTGTCCATGCCCGGGTCGAGCCCGGAGGTGGGCTCGTCCAGGTAGAGCAGGGTGGGCTTGGTGAGCAGTTCCAGCGCGACGCTGGTGCGCTTGCGCTGCCCACCGGACAGCTTGGCCACCTGGGTGCCGGCGTGCTGGGTGAGCCCGAGTTCCGCGATGACCTCGTCCACCCGGGCGCCGCGTTCGGCCTTGGTCGTGTCCGGCGGGAAGCGCAGCTCAGCGCCGAACTCCAACGCCCGCCGCACCGTCAGGGTGGTGTGGAGCAGGTCCTCCTGGGGGACGTACCCGATACGGCGGCGGAGCTCATCGTACTCGGAGTACATGTCCCGGCCGGCGTAACGCACCGTGCCCTTGTCCGCCGGGCGGAACCCGGTGAGGGCGTTGAGCAGCGTGGATTTGCCCGCACCGCTCGGCCCGACCACCGCCAGCAGCGCCCGGCCGGGCAGCCGGAAGGTCATGTCGTGCATGAGCTGCTTCTGGCCGGCCCACACGTTCAGGCCGTCAGCCTCGAAACTGACGTCCCCGGAGTCGATGTACTCGACGAGTTCGTCGCCGACGAGCTGGAAGACATGGTGGCCGACAGCGATCACCGCGCCCTGCGGCAGCTTCTCCCGGACGATGCGCTTGCCGTTGACGAAAGTGCCGTTGGCGGAGTCGAGGTCCGCGATCTCCACCTCGCCGGGGCCGTCCCCGCCATGGCCGACGTACAGCTCCGCGTGCCGGCGGGACGCCAACAGGTCGCCCACGACGATGTCGTTCCCGCGGGAGCGCCCGATGGACATCGTGCCGGGATGCAGCCGGTAGGCCGTCTGGCGTTCGTGCTCACGCTCAAGGTCGTGTGCGCCGGAGTCATCCAGAGCCTGCGGGCGCTGCCTCGGCAGCTGCGGTCCGGGCTCGTAGTTGGTGCTCTCCCGCAGCATCGTCGGCATCTCGAAATGCGGATCATCGAACCGGGGGAGGGGCTCGCGGCTGGCGGGCGCCTCCGGCCGGACGACGACCTCCGGCCCGGTCGGGGTGCCGAGCCGGAACCGGATCTCGCCGTTCACATCCACGCGCTGCACACGCTCGCCGTCGAGCCAGGTCCCGTTCGAACTGATGTCCCGCACAGCCCAGCCCGCGCCGACCGGCTCGATTAACAGATGACGGCGGGACACCCGGCTGTCGGGCATGACGAAGTCGGCCGTGCGAGCACGGCCGACAACGAACGGCTGGCCGGCAGGCACGGTGGCCACGTTGGCGCCGCTGACGACTCTCAGGGTCGTCTGCACGTGTTTCCCCCTTCAGGACGGGACACAGGCCGGATGCCCCGCCGAACTACTTCGACATGGATCGTCCGATCTTGCGGGTCGTCCGGATCGTAGCGCCGCCCACGGACCGTGATCTAGGCCGGGGTGGGCCAATCACGCGGACACGACGCAGAGGGGCAGACTGCGCGGTGTCGGTCATGGCCATATCAGGCATGTCCGGAGACGACCGGCTGTCAGTCGGACACTATCCGGCACGGATCGAGGATCTCGCATAACCCGTGCGGCGGTCCGGGAACTGTCGCCGATTCGACCAACATCGGTTCAGGAACCGGCGGGAAGGACGACATCAGTGGCTGAGGCCAGCACCGCGATGCCGTTCTTGCCGGCTGTGGCGCTCTCGATCCGCAGGTTGAACGGCAGCCCGGCGATCGGCAACGGGATCGCCGGTAGCGCCAGCCCTCCAGGCAGAACCAGGATGAGGTTGTTGTCCTTGACGGTGAAACCCGTTTCGATCGTCTGCGGACCGATGATCGAACTCAGGAATGACACGTTCACGGTCACTTTGACCTTGCCATCATCGGCGGGCGCCACCTGTACCTTGCCGATCGACAAATTCAGGCCGGCCAGATATGTGTTGAGATCGCTGTAACTGATCTGTACAGCGGCGGTCACCTTGTCGACCGGAACTTCCCCCACCTGGTCACGGATCGCGTCACCGAACGGTACGTGAACCCCCTGGAGCCTGGCTTTCACCTCCGAGATACGCGGCCCAGGTGTGGAGATACCCGTCACCGTCACCCGCAGGTCGTCGTACTTGCCGAACAGGACCTGGGTAAGGAACGGAATGCCACCGATACTGACATCGGTAACCCTGGGTGGCGCGACGGTCGGATCCTTGCTGGTTTGGGCGATAGCCGCCTCCGCCTTCACCTTCATCTGGCTTTCGGCGATCGGCACCGCCGCCCGGTCGGCCACAACCAGCAGAGCGAGCAACACGATCACTGTGATGACCGGCCAGCGCCGCCGTCGGCGGCGGCGGCGAGGGGCGGCTGGCGAGGCCATCACGCCGATCGGCTCGACCGGCGGCGGGACGGGGTGCCGCCGTGCCGGCTCATCAGCCTCGGCCGGGTACTCGGTGGCATCGTCGGCGTCGGCCGGCTGGACCGGCTGGACGGACTCGGCCGGGTAAGCGTCGGCCGGGTGGGAGCCGGGCGGGTAGGCATCGCCGGGTCGTGCCCCGGCCCGGCGGGTGTCCTGAGAGGCCCGGTCCACCGGCTGGGCCGGACCGGGCCATGCCTGCGGGGGCTGGCCGGACGGACGGAACGAGTCCGCCGGTGGGGGTGGGGCGCTCGGACCGACCTTGGCGCGGCGCGGTCCGGGATGCCCGCCGGTGGCACCGCCCGCGCCCGCCGGCGGGAGACGGCGGGTGGGCTCCTCTGCTTCGCCGCCCCGGTTCACGCCGTCGTCAGGTCCGCTTGTCACGGGACGAATCGTCGCACGATCGGCTGGTCCTGGCACGGACTGGGTCGCGTGCCAGGACCAGCCGAGGTCTGGGCCGGCCGAGGCGTCAGCCGTCGCCGAACAGCTGCGGCGCCCGGTCGGGCGCCTTCGGCGGGGCAAGGCGGAACACCGATCCGCGCGGGGCCGCGTGGACGTTCCAGAAGTGGTCGGCCACCGCCTCCGGTGTGAGCGGGCCAGCGGGCGCGACCCGGGCCTCCAGCACCACGGTCCGCAGCCGGATTCCGCGCGCCTGGAGCACGGGCGCAAGCGATGTCCCGAGCGCGAGCAGGCCGGCCTTGCCGATGGCGAGGGCGAGGCGGCCGGCGGCCGGTTCGGTGCGCGGCCCGGCCGCGGTCAGCAGCACACACGCCGAGGGACGATCGGCGAGCAGCTCCGCGGCGGCCTGCACAACAGTCAGCGCGCCGGTCACGTTGACCGCCAGCGTCTGGTTGACCGTTTCCGCCGGCACGGACAGCGCGGTGCCCCGGATGCTCAGCTTCGCGTTGTAGACGACGGCCGTCAGGCCGCCGAGACCGTCCGCGAGTTTGCCCAACGCCGCGGTGACGGCGCCCGGTTCGGTGACGTCGGCGACCTCGCCGAGCACCGCGACATCGTCGCTGGCGAGGTCCGCTTCGATCCGCCCGACGGTGTCGGCCGACCGGGCGATCACGCCGAGCGCGAACCCCTCCCGGGCGAACCGGCGCAGGAGCTGGGCGCCGAACGCCCGCCCCGGCCCGACGATGACCAGCGCCCGCTCCTCCTGCCGCATGCGCTTACGGTAGGAGAATTCCGGGGTTGAGGATCCCCGCCGGGTCGAGAGTGTCCTTGACCGAGCGAAGTACCGCCAGTCCGATGTCACCGATCTCCGCCGCGAGCCACGGCTGATGCTCGGTGCCGACGGCGTGATGATGGGTGACCGTCCCGCCCCCGTCGACGATCGCGCGGGTGGCCGCGGCCTTCACCCTCCCCCAGCGCGCCACCGGTTCGTCGAGCTGGGGACACACGACGGTGAAGTACAGCGACGCGCCGGTCGGGTAGACGTGCGAGATGTGGCACATGACCACCCCGGGCACATCCTCGGCGGCCAGCGCCGCGGCGATCGCGTCCCGCACCCCGGCGTACAGGCCGGGCAGGGCCGACCAGAACCCGGCCGTCTCCAGGGTCTCGGCGAACATCCCGGCGTCCAGCAGGGCGTCACGCAGGTAGGGGCCGTGAAAGCGGCCGCGCAGCCACTCGGCGCCGGCATCGTGCCCCAACGCGGCCGCCCCGGCGGTACGCAGCAGCTCGCCGACCTCGGCCCGGCGCGCGGCGGCCCAGCCGGCCCGGCCCTCGTACCCGATGATCAGATGGCAGCCGCCGGCGGTGGCCGGGCCTGCGCCGCCGAGTCCGGCCGCGGTCTCCACCTCGTCCGACAGGCGCGCGACCGTCGGCAGCAGATCCCGCTGCGCCAGGATGCGCAGCACCGCGGCCGCGCCGGTGAAGTCCGCCAGGCGCCAGCCCTCGTAGTGGATCGTCTCGGGCAGCGGACGCACCCGCAGCCGTACCTGGGTGATGACCCCGAAAGCTCCTTCGGAGCCGAGCACGAGTTCGCGCAGATCGGGTCCGGCCGCGGAGGCGGGCGCCCGGCCGAGCTCCCAGGTGCCGACCGGGGTCGCGAGCCGGATACCGACGACCATGCTGTCGAACCGGCCGTGACCGGCGGAGGCCTGGCCACTGGACCGGGTCGCGGCGAACCCCCCGACGGTCGCGTACTCCCACGACTGCGGCAGGTGACCGAGGGTGAAACCGTGCGTGGCAAGCGCGGCGTCGAGGGCCGGACCGCGCAGACCGGGATCAGCCGTGGCCAGTTGTGACCACGCGTCGACGCCGACCAGCCGGTTCATCCGGGCCGTGTCAAGCGCGATCACACCGGCAACGCCGTCACAGGCCGCGGCCAAGCCGCCGACGACCGATGTCCCGCCGCCGAACGGGACCACCGCGAGCCGATACCGGGCACAGACCGCAAGCGTGGCGAGCACCTCGTCGTGGCATGCGGGCAGGATGACCGCGTCCGGGGCGTCGGTGGCGTCACCGGCGCGCAGCCGCAGCAGATCGGTCGTGGAACGCCCACGGCAGTGCCGGACCCTGCTCTCCCGGTCGTCGTGCACCCAGGCCGGGCCGATGACGCCCGCCAGGGCCGCGCGCGCATCCTCGGCAAGCCTCACCGCCGGCAGCCGCACCGCGTCGAGGCCCACCGGTGGGGTGTCGCGGCAGTCCACGCCCAGAACCTGTGCCAGCAGAGAGCGGACACCAGCGGGCAGCGGCGTGCGCGCCGCCGGGGTGCCCCAGCCCCACCAGAGCGTCCCGGCGTCAGACCCGGTCATCCCGCCATCCCGTCATCCCGCCGTTGTGTCCTTCCATCATCATCACAACTCGTTGTCGGCGGTGACACGACATACACTTTTACAGGTGTGGTCACAGCGTGACCGTGAAATGCCCAGCAGGCTCTCTGATCACGTTGAGGCAGCTGAACCGACCGGGTCGCTCAATCGTCGCCAACGTGATCGGGACCTCGCCTGTCTGGCGAGCGGCACGATCCTCGATGTCCTCGTCGTCGGCGGCGGGGTGACCGGGGCGGGCGTGGCGCTGGACGCCGCGAGCCGAGGGCTGTCCGTCGCGCTCATGGAAGCCCACGACCTGGCCTTCGGCACCAGCCGCTGGAGCTCCAAACTCGTCCACGGCGGAGTGCGCTACCTGGCCGCTGGCGATGTCGCCCTGGCCCGGCAGTGCTCCCGGGAACGTGACATCCTGCTGCGCACCACCGCGCCACACCTGGTACGGCCGCTACCGATGGTGCTCCCGTTGACGGTCGGCTTCCCCACCTCCGCCGCCCTCGTCGCCGATGCCGGCCTGCACATCGCCGACCTGATCCGGCTCGGCGCCGGCACCCCCCGCTCGGTCCTGCCCGGGCCCCGGTGGCTGAGCGCGGTCGAGACCCAGGCCCTGGTGCCGGCGCTGCGGCCGGTCCACCTGCGCGGCGGGCTGCTGTCCTGGGACGGCCAGCTCGTCGACGACGCGCGCCTGGTCGTCGCGATCGCACGGACAGCGGCCAGGTACGGCGCGCGGATAATCACCCGCTGCCGGGCCGTCGCCGTCGACGGCGACGGTGCCACCGCAATCGACACGCTCACCGGCTCGGCGGTCACGGTGCGCTCCCGCGCTGTGGTGAACGCGACCGGGGTCTGGGCCGGCGAGCTGTGCGGCGACGTCCACGTGCGCCCGAGCCGCGGAAGCCACCTCGTCGTGGCGGACAGCGCCTTCGGCGGGCTCCGGACCGCGATCACCGTGCCGGTGTCGCACGAGCACAACCGGTACGTGTTCGCGCTGCCACAGCCCGGCGGACGGGTCTACGTCGGGCTCACGGACGAACCCGTCGACGCCGTGACCGACACCCCGGCCGCAACCCCGGCCGAGACCGAGTTCCTGCGCGACGTCATCTCCGGCGTTCTGGCGGTACCCGTTGACCGGGCTGACATCCTGGGCACCTTCGCCGGGCTGCGCCCGCTGCCGGCCGGGGCGGCCGGGGCGGCCGGGCGCACCGCCGACATCTCCCGTCGCCATGCCGTCATCACCTCGGCCGATGGCGTGGTGACCATCGTCGGCGGCAAGCTCACCACCTACCGGCGGATGGCCGCCGACACCGTGGACGAGCTGGCGCGGGCGCGCGGGCTGCGCCCCGGGCCGTGCCGGACCCAGCACCTGCCGCTGGTGGGCGCGGCCGGACGGTCGACGCTCGCCGAAGTGGCCGCGCCGCGCCGGCTGGTCGCCCGCTACGGCACCGAGGCACCCGCCGTGGTCGCGCAGGCACGGGGTGATCCGCGGCTTCTCGCGCCGCTGTGCGACCGCGTGGACACCACCGGCGCGGAGATACTGTTCGCGCTGCGGCACGAGGGCGCCCTGGACGCCGGTGACCTGCTCGACCGGCGCACCCGCATCGGTCTGGTGCCAGCCGACCGCGCCGCCGCGCTCCCCCACGTCCAAGCGCTGCTGGCCGCGCCGGACCGATAGCGGACGGTGGGCTCCGAACATCGTCACGCCGCCTTCGGCTGATCAGGGCGCTGATCAGGGCACGGCCAGCGTCGGCGGGACCCCGTCCGTGGTGGTCGAGGGGACCCGGCCGATGGTGAGGGCAGCGATCCGGTCCCGGTGCTGGACCGGATCACCGTAGCTGTAAACCTCGCGTTTGGCACGCTTGTAGAAGAAGTGGGCGTCGTGCTCCCAGGTGTAGCCGATCCCGCCGTGATATTGGATCATCGCGGCAGTCACCTCCCGGGCGGTGTCCGAGGCCTTGCTCTTGGCCACGGCGACCGCGAGCCGGCGGTCCGCAAGCCCGGCGTCCAGCGCGTGTGCCGCGTACAGCACCGCGTGCTCGGACATGGTCACGGCAACATGCAGGTCGGCGAGATGGTGCTTGAGCGCCTGGAAGGATCCGACCGCCCGGCCGAACTGCACCCGGTCGCGGTCATAGGCGACCGTGCGCCGCAGCGCCTCCCGGGCGAGGCCGACGAGGTCCCCCGCCGTGAGCACCGCGCCCCGGTCGAGAAGATCGGTAAAGACGGCCGTGGACGAGCCAGGCAACCGCTGTCCGGGGACGCCGTCGAGAACCACCGAAGCCGTGCGTACCGTGCCGTCGTAGTTTTCCAGCCCGGTCACGACGACCCCCGGCAGCTCCGGTTCCACCAGGTACAGCCCGACCTCGCCAGCCGGTTCCACGGCGGCCACCACGATGATCCGCGCGGCCTCGGCGTACTCGACCGGCAGGGCCGGTCCGGTCAGCCGGCCCGCCTCGTCAGCCGTGACCCGTACGCCCGAGGGATCATAGCGGCCGGCCGGCCCGCGCGGCGCCACCGTGGCCACGAGCGCGCCCGAGGCGACAGCGGGCAGCAAGGACCTCCGCTGCTCGTCCGAACCCGCAAGCCGCAGCGCCTCGCCCGCGAGCACGGTCGGCAGCCACGGCCCGGGTACGGCTCCCGCACCGAACGCGCGGGCAACCACCTGGGCATCCACCAGGCCAAGACCGAGGCCGTCGTGCTCCGCGGGGACGCAGACAGCGAGCCAGCCATACGCGCCGATGGCCTTCCACAGCTCGGTGGGGTTACCGTCGCCGTGCTGGTCCTCGAACACGGCACGGACGGCTGTCAGGTCGAACCGGTCGGCGAGGTAGGCACGGACGGTTTCACCCAGAGCACGCTGCTCGTCGGTGAGTGCGAAGTACATGGCTGGTCCTATCGACGACGGCCGGAAAGGTCATCGGGGCAGCCCGAGGAGCCGCTCGGCGACGATGTTACGCTGCACCTGCGAGGAGCCACCCCAGATCGTGACCGAACGCGACCACATCGCCTCGTGCTGCATACCGCGCAGGTCGGCGTCGGGCCGCGGCCGGGTGAGCGTCGCCTCCGGACCGAGCAGGTCGTCGAAGGTCTCCCACAGCTCCTGATGCGTGTGCGACCACTGCAGTTTGGTCAGGGACGACTCGGCCCCGAGCTCCGCGCCCTTTTCGATCTGGGTCAGTATGTGCATGGAGTGGTAGCGCAGACACTCGAGCTCGACGATCCGGCTGGCGAGCCGCTGGCGCAGGACCGGGTCGTCGGTACGCCCGAAGGCCGCCGCCGCGGCCACGATCTCGTCGAACTGGCCGCGGAAGGCGGTGTACTGGGCGATGCCGGAGGCGCCGCGTTCGAATGACAACAGCAGCATCGCCGTCGACCAGCCGTCACCGGCCCCGCCCAGGCAGTCGGTGACCTTCACCCGGACATCGGTGAAGAACACCTCGCCGAACTCACTCGCGCCGCTGAGCTGGCGCAGCGGCCGGGCGTCGACCCCGTCGGAACGCATGTCGATGAGCAGCATCGAGATGCCGCGGTGCCGCTGGGCGCCGGGCTCCGTGCGGACCAGCGCGAACATCCTGTCCGCGTACATGGCATTGGTCGTCCAGACCTTCTGGCCGTTGACGACGAACTCGTCGCCGTCGAGCACGCCGGTGGTGCGCAACGCGGCGAGGTCCGAACCCGCACCTGGCTCGGAGAAGCCCTGGCACCAGATCACCTCGTTGCGCAGCATCGGGCCGATGATGTCGCGCTTCTGCTCGTCCGTGCCGATCGCCATGACGGTGGGCGCGAGAAAGGCCAGACCGAGGGCGTTGACGGTGGGCGGGGCCCCGGCACGCTGGGTCTCCTCGTCGTAGATCGCCTGCATGCCGGGTGTCCCGCCACGGCCGCCGTACTCCCGTGGCCAGGAGATCCCGGCGAACCCCGCGTCGTACTTGCGGCGTTCCCAGTCCCTGCGCAGCTCGAACGCCTCCGCCGCGCCGAGGGCCGACCAGAACGACCGCGACCGCCACCGCGGCGGGATGTTGTCCGCCAGCCAGGCGCGTAGTTCCGCGCGGAAGCGCTCCTCCGCGGGCGTGAAGGTAAGATCCATCAGGCGGCTCCTGCGGTGGAGTGTGCGCAACGCGGCATGCGGAGTTTATTCGCGGCAGGCACGATGTGACGTGTGTCCGCGCCCTACCTGGCAGCCACCCTCCGGAAACGGGGAAGACGATGATTGCTCCGGCCCGGCTGAACCCCACCACCAGGAACGACGCCCTGCGCCAGATGGAGGCCGAGGTCTTCGACATCGTCGTCATCGGCGGCGGCGTCACCGGGGCGGGGGTGGCGCTCGACGCGGCCACCCGCGGGCTGTCGGTAGCCCTGGTCGAGGCGCGGGATCTCGCGGCCGGCACATCCAGCCGGTCCAGCAAGCTCATCCACGGCGGGCTGCGGTACCTCGAGCAGCGCAATGTGGCGCTGGTCGCCGAGGCGCTGCGGGAACGGGCCCTTCTGCTCGCGACCCTGTGCCCGCACCTCGTACGCCCGGCCTCCTTCATGTTCCCGATCACTCATCGGATGTGGGAGCGCGCCTACGTCGGCAGTGGGATGCTGCTCTACGACACCCTGAGTGGCGGCCGCCGCAACGTACCGCACCACCGCCACCTGACCAGGCAGGCCGCGCTGCGCGCCGCGCCATCCCTGCGGCCTGACTCCCTGGTGGGCGCGATCCAGTACTGGGATGCCCAGGTCGACGACGCGCGGCACACCATGTTCGTCGCCCGCACCGCCGCCCACTACGGCGCCCTGATCGCCACCAGCGCCCGGGTGACGGGGCTGCTGCGGGAGGGTGAACGGATCACCGGAGTACGTGTCGACGACCTCGAGAACGGTGGGCAGATCGATGTCCGGGCGCGCCAGACCATCAACGCGGCGGGAGTGTGGACCGACGACATCCAGGCCATGGCCGGCGGCCGCGGCCAGCTGTCCGTCCGGGTTTCCAAGGGCGTCCACCTGGTGGTGCCCCGCGACCGGATCAATTCGACCACCGGGCTGATCCTGCGCACCCGCCGCAGTGTGCTGTTCGTGATCCCCTGGGGCGGCCACTGGATCATCGGGACCACGGACACGGACTGGGACCTCGACCTCGCGCACCCCGCCGCCAGCAGCGCGGACATCGACTATGTGCTGACGCATGTCAACCGGGTGCTGCGCACGCCGTTGAGCACCGAGGACATCACCGGTGTCTATGCCGGGCTGCGCCCGCTGCTGTCCGGCGAGTCCGAGGACACCTCACGGCTGTCCCGGGAGCATGCGGTCGTCTCGCCGCTGCCGGGTCTGACCATGGTCGCCGGTGGGAAGTACACGACCTACCGAGTGATGGCCCGTGATGCGGTCGACTCCGCGCTGGCCGGAATGAACCGGTACGTGCCGCTGTCCTGCACCGACCGGATACCGCTGCTCGGCGCTGACGGCTACCAGGCGTTGTGGAACGCCCGGGAGACCCTCGCCCACCGCAGCGGGGTACACGTGGCGCGGGTCGAGCATCTGCTGGGCCGTTACGGCAGTCTCACGCGGGAGGTCCTCGATCTCATCGAGGAACGCCCCGCCCTCGGACGGCCGCTGCGCGGGGCCAGCACCTACCTCGCGGCGGAGGCCGTGTACGCCGCGTCCCACGAAGGTGCGCTGCACCTTGACGACATACTCACCCGCCGGACCCGGATTTCGATCGAGGCCTGGGACCGGGGTGCCGAAG
>NZ_CAKJTM010000016.1:16477-36624 GCF_917627345.1 Protofrankia sp. CiP3
CGGCCGGCTCCGGCCCGGGGCTCCCGAACCCGCCCTTGGCTGAGGGTGACGCCCGCCCGGCGAAATACCTCGTCGACGGTCCGGAAAACGACACCGAAGATGTCGGGAGGACGCTGTACAAACAGCACCAGCGTCCGATAACAGCGAGGAACGCCGCGATTGCTCCACGCTGTTCAACGAGGTCAAGAGCTACTCCCGAGACGGAAAAAAGGCGGCAGCAAGGCGCCATCCCTTCAGAAAAGCACCACTCGAGGAATTATCAGTATGACCCCAGAAAGACGGCTCGCGGTAACGCGATAAACAGTGGGAACAAACCGGTGAATGCATTTCTGGCCGGTGAATACAGCGGTAACGTGTAACTGTATCCGCTGGCATCGGACCCGCCAGGCAGGGCATGACCAGTGAGCATGACCGGCATAAGTGGTAGATTCTTCGGGTAGCAAGACCTTAGCGACCGAAGGCTGCGCGATCATCATGCCGTTCGCGCGGGCAGCGGCCCCGAAGGAACCCACTGTTCGCGGAAGATCGGACCGGCCCGCCGTGTCTCCCGTTACGGAGTCTGCCTCTTCTGGAGGTGTGTCCACATTCAGCTACCCGCGGCACCGACCAGCGAGTGGGCCATGGCCCGATTACCCACGAGAGCGGGCGACCGCCATGGGCACCGCATAATACCGACCACGGCATTGGCGGGTTACGCACCCCCTGGTTCGCCTCCCGCATATCAGCTGACACGGATCCGGAGGCAGGCCATACCACCCGGACCCGAGTCCTGCCAAGAAAAAACCACGGGATCATTCAGGGGGAACGGCGACCGGAGTAAGAGCGACCGGCAATAGGGGCATGACCCAAGGAACGGGGTTGGCGTGCGTGCATCGCGAGGCTGCGGAGGGAGACGCCGGAGCTACTGGGCGTCGACCGACGAGCCGGGGTACCCGTGCATCGCGCGGCGATGGACGGGGAGCGATGAAGCGAGGCGCCGCCCGGACGCCGCGAGCCGGACAGTCCTGTTGCCGGAGCCGCTAGGGGCGCTGTTTTCGCACGGCTATGATCAACAGTAGCTCTGCCCGGAGACGGGAGAAACCCGCCGTGACAATACACGCACGCTCAGGATGGGATCCGCATAAACTCCGCCAACATCACGATGCCTCGGAGCCGCTACCCGTCGAACAGCTCGCACCCGCGAACGCCGATTTCGATCTACTGTGGGCGGACGACGGGCTGGCCCGCGGGCTGGCGGAGATGACTCGTACCAAGCGGCCACGCCGCTTCCTCCCGGTGTCCGGATCCTCCCTTGACTCGGCCGCCGAGCGTTGGCTCACCGCACGGGCATGCCAGCGCCGGGCCGCCGCCGTCGGCCAGCTTGTCGACGATCCCCTCGTGCGCGGCTTTGAAGAGCGCGTCGACGCCCTGCGGCGGATGAGCGACGGCCTCGGCGGTGGCGATGTTCACGCGCTGTCCATCACCGAGCTCGGTATCACCGTCCGGCTGCTGCGGACCGGCATCCACAACGACATCCACCAAACCCGGCTGTACGCGGTCGCCGCCGAGCTGGCCCGGCTGGCTGGCTGGGCGATGTACGACGTCGGGCAGTACGGTGCCGCGCAACGCTGCTGGCTCGTGGCGCTCCGGGCCGCCCACGAGGCGGATGCGCCCGCTCTCGGCGCGAACATCCTGCGCTGTATGGCCGAACAGGCGGCGTGGTACGGGCAACCGGCCGACGCGATCACCCTGCTCCAGTCGGCCCAGGACGGCGCCCGCAGCGTGCTGAGCGCCATCGAACGGGCTGTGATCACTGCCGACCTGGCTGTCGCTCACAGCCGCACCGGTCACCATGCGGAGTCAGTGGCCGCGACCACACTCGCCTACTCGTTGATCGACGCTGTTCATCCGGACGAGAACCCTCCCTACATGTACTGGGCCGGCCGCAAGGACATCTCGTTCGCCGCTGGTGAGGCCCTGTTGTCCGGCGGCGACCCGGACGAGGCGATACCCCATTTCCAGGCGGCCCTCGACGATCTTGACGGCCTCGATGACGAGTTCCCGCGGAACCGGGTCGAGTTCCTCACCAGGCTGGGTGTCGCCCATGTCAGGACAGGCCACCCCGAGCGGGCCATCGCCCTCGGGCACGAGGCTGTCGCCCACGCGGCAACCATCGACTCCGGGATGACACGCCGCGACATCGCCCGCCTGTGCCAGGAAATCGAGCAGGCCGGGTATGCCGGCGTAGCCGCGCTGGTCGACCACGCCCGGTGCGCGCTCGGTCCGTTGACAGTGGCCGCGATGTCGTCCTGACACGATCCCCGCGACAGTTCGACGCGTCCGGTGAGCGAGCCCCGCCATGAGCGCCGGGCGCTCTGCCGCCTCCCAGCAGGCCTCCGGAACTGTTCACAGAGAACAGTTTTCAGGCTTCAATCCCGCCCACAGGACGTAGTCCGCTGTCCAGCTGACCTGTCAGGGTATGCGCATGACCTCCTTCACAGACATCGACATCCTGCGTGAGCTTGAACCCGTCGCCGCGGCCAACCTCGACCGCCACCTGGGCCTGGCCGCCGAATGGATGCCGCACGAGTACGTCCCCTGGAGCCAGGGCAGTGACTTCGACACCCTGCCGTGGGAACCGGAGCAGTCCAGGCTGTCCGACATCGCCCAGGTCGCCTTCGAGGTCGGCCTGCTCACAGAGGACAACCTGCCCAGCTACCACCATGTGATCGCGACGACCTTCGGCCGGGACGGCGCCTGGGGTACCTGGGTGCACCGTTGGACGGCGGAGGAGGGACGCCACGCCATCGCGATGCGCGACTATCTGATGGTAACCCGTGGTGTCGATCCGGTTGCCCTTGAGCGGGGCCGCATGATCCAGATGCAGCACGGGTTCGACGGCGGCGGCAAGACGCCACTGCGCGCCATCGCCTACGTGTCCTTCCAGGAGCTGGCAACACGGATCAGCCATCGCAACACGGGGCGGTTCACCCAGGACCCCGTGGCGGAGAAGCTGCTCGCCCGGGTGGCCGCCGACGAAAACCTCCACATGATCTTCTACCGGAATCTGATCAGCGCGGCGCTGGAGATTGACCCGTCCGCCACAGTGCGGGCCATCGCCGAGGAGATCGTGGCCTTCCAGATGCCCGGGACAGGCATCGAGGACTTCGACCGCAAGGCCAAGCGGATCGCCCGAGCCGGGATCTACGACCTCCGCATCCACCACGACGAGGTCGTTACGCCGCTCCTGCGGCACTGGAAGTTCTTCGACCTCGACGGCCTCGACGCGCCGGCCGAGCAGGCCCGGACGAACGTCGAGCGCTACCTTGAGGCGATCGACGCCCTCGCCCGGAAGTACGAAACGAAACGCGCGGGCGCGGGCGCGCTCGCCGCCTCCCCCGCCTGAACCCACCGCGCCACCCACCGGCCGCGGGCCACGAAGTGTGCGCGGCCGGAGTCCCGACGCCGCGGGCCGTGTGGCACAGTGATCACCAGGACTCTCCGGCGGTGCGGTGTCATGGCTGGTAGGCCGCGCGACAATGAAACGGGCACCGCTGGCACCGCACCGCACCGCACCAGTCCAACGACTACGGGAGATCTCGTGCAGCTCGGGATGATCGGCCTTGGCCGGATGGGCGCCAACCTGGTACGCCGGCTCATGCGGGACGGGCACGACTGCGTCGTCTACGACGTCAACCCAGCGGCGGTGGAGCAGCTGGAGGCCGTGGGCGCGACCGGTGCCAGCACACTCGCGGACTTCGCGGCGAAGCTCACCGTCCCCCGCGCGGCCTGGGTGATGGTCCCCGCCGGGATCACCGGCGAGACCGTGTTCGCGCTCGCTGAACACTTCGAAGCTGACGACGTCATCCTCGATGGCGGCAACTCCTACTACCGCGACGATGTGGACCGGGCCGCCGAGCTCGCCGGCCGGGGCATCCACTACGTCGACGTCGGCACCTCCGGGGGGGTCTTCGGGCTGGAACGCGGTTTCTGCCTGATGATCGGAGGTGAGCGTGACGTCGTGTCCCGCCTCGAGCCGCTGTTCGCCACGATCGCTCCGGGGCTGACGACGGCACCGCGCACGCCGGGCCGCGCCGGTGCACCGACCCAGGCCGAAAAGGGCTACCTGCACTGCGGGCCGAACGGGGCCGGGCACTTCGTGAAGATGGTCCACAACGGCATCGAATACGGGATGATGGGCGCCTTCGCCGAGGGGATGGCCATCCTGAACAAGGCCGGCATCGGCCGGGAACACACCGGCGAGCATGACGCCGAAACCACCCCGCTGGCGCACCCCGAGTACTACCAGTACGACATCGACACCGCGGAGGTGGCCGAGGTGTGGCGCCGGGGCAGCGTGGTCAGTTCCTGGCTGCTGGATCTGACGGCGGCGGCGCTCGTCGAGGATCCCAAGCTGGCGTCGTTCAGCGGCCGGGTGTCGGACTCCGGCGAGGGCCGCTGGACGGTACTCGCCGCGGTGGAGGAAGGTGTGCCCGCCCATGTGCTCACCGCCTCGCTGTACGAACGGTTCTCCTCGCGTGGCGAGGCCCTGTACGCGGACAAACTGCTGTCGGCCATGCGCAGGCAGTTCGGCGGTCACACGGAAAAGCCGGCCGGCTGATCCGGCCAGGCTAAAATGTCGGATCCGTGCCCGGCCACGCGGCCGGATGGCCGGAACCGGCAGGCGCTCCACGCCGGTGCGCTCCCGCCCGCCGCGCGAGGCTACTTGCCGAGCGACGCCGCGTCGCCCATGACGATCAGCGGCCGGCTGGCGGGCGACAGCCAGGCGAGAATGGCGACGATTCCCTCTCTCGTCACGGCGACGCACCCCTGGGTAGCGCAATTGTGATCAACATGTAGCCAGATACCGCCGCCGGCCGCCGTACCGAGCGGGCGCTTGGGGTCTGACGGGGGGTAGCCGGGCATCCGGTTGTAGTCAATCGCTACCACGTAGTCGAACGCGACCGCCATGTCCGGCTCACCGGTCTGGTAGTAGGACGGTCGGTACTCATATGGCATCAGCGTGCCCGGATCGGGCTGACGCCCGCCCGTGGCCGTCAGTGTGAACACACCCACGGGGCTGCACAGATCACCATCGTAGTGATTCAGGGACCAGCCGTTTGCCCCGTTGCGGCCGGCAAGCGGAGCCGCGACCCGAGTCCACCCTGCGCATCCATCGGTGCGCTGCCACAGAGTGACCGTGTTCGTCGTGGCCGTCTGGTCGGGCGCTGAGACCACAATCACCTGGCGGTTCACGTCGGCGATCCGCTCGGACATCTCCGCGCCAAGATCAAAAATCGTCACATACATCATCCGACCGTCCCTGCCTCCCCTCCGCAGCCTGAGGTGCCTGGTTCAGGCACATGTAACGCGCCAATGGCGTCTTCGACAAGTGCCGTGGTCAACTCGGTGGCCTCCCGGAGCGGGCTCATCCGTCAGCGGCAATGAAAGGACAGCTCCGCCCCCGGGGCTTGTCCCGGTCGGTGAGCCGATCGGGACGGCCTGCCACCCTGCCGGTACGTTCACGTACTTCACGCCCATCCAGGATGGAACGGAGAAAATCACACGTACGGTTGCTACCGATCACAACAGCCGGAAACCGGTTGTTTGTTTTTGGTACGAACAAACAACGTGAAAACACCGGCGCATCCGAACGCACCGCCAGGAACGGTCGGCGTATGCGGTTCGTGACGACTTTCGCGGTCCACGCCTGGTGATCTTGGCCTCGCGGGCCGCGCCGCCCCACATCGCGGCGCAGCGACGTGAGAGCCGCGGTGGACCGCCGCCGGGAGGTCGAGGGGGCCTGACGCCGTGGTCGTCGGAGGCGGTAAGTTGGTCTGGAACTCGGTCAGCGCCGCTCTGTCAAGATGTGGAGCGTCCGGGAACAGCCTGTTGCCGGGCGCTCGTGGCCGAGGGCAGGCGCATCAAGCGAGAGGGGATCTCCCAGTGGGCTCCGTCAAGGCCGCACGTCGACCGATCTAGGGCGTGTCTGATGGATGTTGGTCAATGTGGGCGATGATCCATCAGACACGCCCTGGCCGGGCCACCCGCGAGGGGCTGACTCGGCGTCGTTCTCGTGTGTGACGGCTTGCCGCCAGCTGCCGGCTACTTTCCAGTGACGGAGGTCTTTTCCCGTGGATTACCTTTCCCGCATGTTCGCCCGGACACTTCGCGACGATCCCGCCGAGGCTGAGACAGCCAATCACAAGCTGCTCGTTCGTGGCGGGTACGTCCGGAAGGTCGCTTCCGGCATCTACACCTACCTTCCGCTCGGGCTTCGTGTTCTCCGCAAGGTCGAGGAGATCGTGCGCGAGGAAATGACCGCCGCCGGCTGTCAGGAAATACTGATGCCGGCACTGCTGTCTCGCGAGCTGTGGGAACGGACCGGCAGATGGGCCGACTATGGCGACCTGATGTTCCGGGTGGCAGACCGCAAGGGAGCGGAGTTCTGCCTTGCTCCCACGCACGAAGAGCTGGTGACCAGCCTGATCGCACATGAGATCAGCAGCTACCGAAACCTGCCGCTGAGCGTGTACCAGATTCAGACCAAGTACCGGGATGAGTTGCGGCCGAGGTCCGGCCTCATTCGCGCTCGTGACTTCATCATGAAGGACGCGTACAGCTTCCACCCGGACCTGGACTCGCTCCGTGCCACATACAACGTGATGCACGACGCCTACGAGCGTGTGTTCACCCGCTGCGGCCTTCGTTTCCGGGCGGTGGAGGCGCAGGCCGGCGAGATCGGCGGGGATGTGAACCACGAGTTCATGGCTCCGAGCGAGATCGGCGAGGATCTGTTCGTCTATGCGCCCAACGGCAGTTATGCCGCGAACATGGAGGCTGCTTCCGGTCAGCGGCCCATCGCGGTGGAGCCTGGGACACAGCCGCTCCAGCGGCTCCACACGCCGGGCGTTCCAGGAGTCGAGGAACTCGCCGCGCATCTGGACCTGCCGGCGAGCCGGATTCTGAAATGTGTCCTGTACAAGATTCCGCGCTCCGGCGGCGGACAGGATCAGATCGTAGCTGTCCTCTGTCCGGGTGACCGTGAGATCAACGAGTACAAGCTCACGGCGATTCTCGGAGCGGCGCCTGTCCTCCTCGGTGAGAGCGACTTCGCGGCGAACCCCGGCCTGGTTCGCGGGTACGTCGGGCCGCAGGGGCTTGCGGCCCACGTCAGCCGGATTGTCGCGGATCATCATATAGCGGCTGGCCGCGACTGGTGCACCGGGGCAAACGAAGCCGACTATCACGTGACTGGCTGCAACCAGGGACGCGACTTCGAGCCGGACGAATACGCGGACGTGACCAATGCCCGGTCAGGTGACCCCTCGCCGGACGGCACAGGCCCGCTCGCGGTCGAGCGGTCGGTCGAAATCGGCCACATCTTCCAGCTCGGCACCAGGTATTCCGTGCCTCTTGCCGCGACATTTCTTGATGACAACGGCAAGGACGCGCCCATGGTGATGGGCTGCTATGGCATCGGCATCAGCCGGATTCTTTCGGTTGTTATCGAGCAGCACCATGACGAGAATGGGATTGTGTGGCCGGCGGCGCTTGCTCCGTATGACGTCGAAGTGATTCCGCTGGGCCGGAAGCTCGATTGGGAGATCGTCAGCTCGGTCACCGGACCGCTGGCGGCGGAGGGGCTTGACGTCCTCGTGGACGACCGGACCGGGAATTCCGCCGGCGTGAAGTTCGCGGATGCTGATCTGCTCGGGTGCCCGGTGCAGATTGTCATAGGACGCCGCGCGGCGGAAGGAATCGTCGAGATCCGTACACGGGACCGATCGGTCGTGACCGAGGTTGAGATCACGGATCTGCCCAAGACGGTGGAACGCCTTCGCCGCGATCTGTGACCGCCGTTCTACCGCGGCCCGGCGCACTCACCTCTGCCGTCGTCCCAGCCGCTCCCACGCCACGTCGCGCGGGAGGAGCGGCCCTTTCCTCCGCTCGTGTGCTCAGCTGGCGGTGCTGTCGGTACTGGCGATGCCGTCGGTGCCGGCATCGCCGGCGGTCTGGCCCTTTGTCCCGCGCATGGTGGGGAACAGGACGACATCGCGGAGGGTCGGGGCATCGGTGAGGAGGGCAACGAAACGGTCGATGCCAATGCCGAGTCCTGACATGGGAGGCATGCCGTATTCCATCGCCTCGATGAAATCCTCCTCCATCATCATCGTCTCGTCATCGCCCGCTTCACGCAGCGCGGTCTGTTCGTCGAGACGCTGCCGCTGCTCCACCGGATCAATCAGCTCGGAGTAGGCCTTGACGATCTCCCAACCATTGACCACGACCTGGAAGCTGTCGAGCTGGGTTGGGTCGGAGTCGCTACGCCGCGCCAGCGGGACCAGCTCGGCGGGGTGGTGCAGCAGGAAGCACGGCTGGATGAGATCGGGACGAACCGTCTTCTTGTACAGCAGATCGACCAGGCCCGCGTACGACGGCGCCGCACCGACATCCAGACCAAGTCCGGCGACCCGCTCACGCAACGCCGGAAGGTCACGCACCACTCTCAGGTCGATCCCGGTCCGGCGGGCCACCTCGGTCCGATAGTCGACCTCGGGCCAGCCGGCACCGAAGTCGAGCTTTGTGCCCCCGTAGGTGATGGTGCGGCTACCGATGACGTCGTCAAGAACAGTAATGATCATTTCTCGGACGAAAGCCATGTTGTCGCGGTAGTCCCAGTACGCCGCGTACCACTCGAGCATGGTGAACTCCTGGAGGTGCGAGGAGTCCATGCCCTCGTTGCGGAAGTTACGGCCGATCTCAAAGACGCGGTCGAAGCCGCCGACCACGACGCGCTTGAGGAGCGTCTCGGGGGAAATCCGGAGATAGAAGTCCTCGCCGAGGGTGTTGTGCCGGGTCACGAACGGGCGGGCAGCGGCGCCCGACGCCGCCTCCTGCAAGATCGGCGTCTCCACCTCAAGGAAGTCGTTGTCTTCCAGGAAACGACGAATGCTCCGAATGATCCTGATGCGGGTCTCGAACCGCTCCCGTGACTCGGCGTTGACAAGAAGATCCAGGTAGCGGCGCCGGTAGCGGGCCTCCACATTGGACATCCCCGCCCACTTGTCCGGGAGCGCCCGCGCCGTGCGATTGAGCACGGTCAGCTCGGATACGGCAACGGTGCGCTCACCCTTGCGGGTGGTGTACATCTGTCCCGCGACGCCCGCAAAGTCACCGATCTTGACAGACCGGGACCACTCCTTGACGGTTTCCTCGCCGAGGTCGTTACGGGACAGCGAGACCTGGACGCGGCCCGACCTGTCCTGGAGGTGACCGAACACGAGGCCGCCCATGCGCCGCCACAGCATGATACGGCCGGCGAGCCTGACGGCGGTGCCATCAGGCGCCTGCCTGGCGGCGGCAGCCAGCGAGTCCGCGCGGTATCCGGACTGAGGCCCCGTGACGCCGGGCTGCTCCGTTGACATGGTCACACCTTCTCGAGCGGGATCGGTACGAAAACGGACGGTAAGCGCCACGAGGAAAATGCCGGTAGCGGCGCGGTCGTCGGTCTGGCGGGCATCCCCAGCCTACCGACCGAAGCCACCGGCCACGTACTACCCAACCGGTAGTCACAGTTGTCCGGCGCACGGCCTGTCACGGCATCGACAGCAGGCCGTGCGCGCGGCAATCGACGGCGGCTCAGCCGTTGTCCGTGACCGGAAGGTAGATCCGCCCGCCGCTGGCGGTGAACTCCTCGGCCTTCTCCCGCATACCCGCCTCGAGGGCCTCGGCTGTCTCCAGCCCGTGGTCGGCGGCGTACTTGCGCACGTCCTGGCTGATCCGCATCGAGCAGAAATGAGGGCCACACATGGAACAGAAATGAGCCGATTTGGCCGGCGCCGCGGGCAGCGTCTCGTCATGGAACGCCTGCGCGGTCTCCGGATCGAGCGCGAGATGGAACTGGTCAGCCCAACGGAAGTCGAACCGGGCGTCGGAAAGCGCGTCATCCCATGCCTGAGCTCCCGGATGGCCCTTGGCCAGATCCGCCGCGTGGGCGGCGATCTTGTAAGCGATCACGCCGGCCTTGACGTCGTCGCGGTCGGGAAGCCCGAGATGTTCCTTGGGCGTGACGTAGCAGAGCATCGCCGTGCCGTACCAGCCGATCATCGCGGCGCCGATCGCGGAGGTGATGTGATCGTAGCCTGGCGCGATGTCCGTGGTCAGTGGCCCAAGGGTGTAGAAGGGCGCGTCATGGCACAGTTCGCTCTGCAGCTCCACATTCTCTTTGATCTTGTGCATGGGGACGTGCCCCGGGCCCTCAATCATGACCTGGACGTCGTGCTCCCAGGCCACCGAGGTGAGCTCCCCCAGCGTGGCCAGCTCCGCGAGCTGGGCGGCGTCATTGGCGTCCGCGATCGATCCGGGCCGCAGACCGTCCCCGAGAGAGAATGTGACGTCGTAGGCCCGCAGGATCTCGCACAGTTCGGCGAAGTGCGTGTACAGGAAGTTCTCCTGGTGGTGAGCCAGACACCAGGCCGCGAGAATCGAACCGCCGCGGGAGACGATCCCGGTCCTGCGCCGCGCGGTCAGCGGAACGTAACGCAACAGCACCCCGGCGTGGACGGTCATGTAGTCCACACCCTGCTCGCACTGTTCGACCACGGTGTCCCGATAGACCTCCCAGGACAGCTCCTCGGCCTTGCCGCCGACTTTTTCCAGCGCCTGATAGATCGGTACGGTCCCGATCGGGACCGGCGAGTTCCGAATGATCCACTCCCGGGTCGTGTGGATGTCACGCCCGGTGGACAGATCCATGACGGTGTCGGCACCCCAGCGGGTCGCCCACACCATCTTGTCGACCTCCTCCTCGATGGACGAGGCCACCGCCGAATTCCCGATGTTCGCATTGATTTTCACCAACAATGCCCGGCCGATCGCCATCGGCTCGGACTCCGGATGATTGATGTTCGCCGGTAGCACCGCCCGTCCAGCCGCGATCTCCGCGCGTACGGTCTCGACCGGCAGGCCCTCGCGCAACGCCACAAACCGCATCTCCCGCGTGATTTCGCCGCGGCGCGCATAGGCCAGCTGAGTGACGGCACGCCCCGGCCGGGCCCGGCGAGATGACCGACCGCCCAGGCCGTCGCCAACGCCAACCACGGGCTCCGTGCCCTGGCCGATCTCGGTTTCCCGGACGAACGCGCGGTTGTGGACGGTCTCGGTGTCCGCGCGGTCCGCAATCCAGGTGTCCCGCAGCGGCGCCAGGCCCCGGCGCACGTCGGTGACCTGATCGGCGTCGGTGTACGGACCGGAAGTGTCATACAGAATGACGCTGTCACCCGTGGACAGAACAACCTCACGCATAGGTACACGCAGGCCGTCCGCGGAACCGGCCAGATAGGTTTTGCGGCTGCCCGGCAGCGGACCGGACGTGACCGGCGCGAATTCCCCGGTGGGCGCGGTTTTCCCCTTGGGCACGGTTTTTCCAGCGGGTATGGTTTTTCCAGTGGGCACGGTTTTCCCGGTGGACGCGGCGGCGGATACCGGCGCGGGAATCATGGCGGATCGGTCAACAGGTGGCACCACGGTGATGGCTCCCTACGCCGGCATTACCCGGACAGGTTCGGCGGTCGGCGGCACCCGGGTGTGACCCCAGCCGCCCTCTCAGCCCCCTTGTGGCGGAAGCTCCCGCGCTGGCATTGGATGAGCTGACGTTTGATCGTCGGATGAGCTGACATTGGATGAGCTGACGTTCGATGCGACGGTACGGCAGCCCGGACGCTGCCGCCACCCGATCGGCGAAACAACCGCCGATGACCGCTGAATGTGCCGCAGCGTCACACAATGCGGACGTCAGGTGAGATGTATTCCGCGGACGGGTATGCACCTCGGGTCGGCATGCGCATCGCCGTCACGGTGCCAGCCAGGCCGGCCGTCCTCTTCCGCCGGGAGCAAAGATGATCCTGCTGCCATTGCTGTTTCTCTTTCTCGGGATCTTCATCGTCGGACTTGTCCGCGACTGGCGGGATGACACGACACCCGCCACGGGCGATGCGGGCGGTCCGCGGCCGGACAGCCGGCGGCCTCAATAGGTCAGTGCACCACGTGTTCACACCGGACGGCTCGTGATGGATCGGCGCGACCTGATCATGCTCATGTACCGTCGTGGTCGGGCTCATTTTCCGGTCAGCGACCGACATCGACGATACCGGGACCGGGAAATCCACCGTCGAGTGCCTCGGGTGTTCCGCACATGTACACGACCTGCGCCACGTCCACATCGGCGGCCAGTTCACGCAGTACCGCGACGACTCCGGCATCCGGATCGATCAGGCCGACGCCCCGGCGGGCATACTGACGGCCCAGTTCGGCGGACGCCATTCCCCCACCGAAATCAGCTCCGCCGGATTCGCTGCCGGACGAGCCCCACGGACCCCAGTCAAGTGAGACGACACGGCCGTGAAAACGTCTCGCCCAGGCATGGGCACAGGTGTCAAGAGCATCATTGGCCGCGGCGTAGTCGGCCTGGCCCGGGTTACCGAACACGCCGGACACGCTGCCGAACAACACCAAAAAATCAAGATCATGACGCAGTGCGTCGACAAGCGCCCGAGCGCTCTCAACCTTTGTCGTGAAGACGCGGTCGAACAGCTCCGGCGTCTTGTCCCGGACCAGTTTGTCCGCAACACTCCCGGCGCCATGTACAACCCCGTCGATCCTGCCGCGATCGGCGTAAACCGCCGCCACTACCTGGCGCAGCGCCTCGGTATCCCGGACGTCCACGGCGTGGTATCGAACATAGGAGGCGGTCCGCGTGAGAGCCGCGACGGTGGCCCGCACCTCCCGCTCCGCCAGCAACCGGGCGACCGTGGCCTCGATCTCGGCCGGTCGGCACAGGCCCGCGTCGATCAGGGTTCGGCGCAACCGCGGCGCGTCCGGCGCGGCGGCTGTCGCCGGGTCCTCCGGTACGGCCGGCAGGACAGTTCGGCCGATCAGTTCGATCCCGCAGCCGGTGGCACGGGCGAGCGCCAGCGCCACCCTGGCGGTGATACCGCGGGCACCGCCGGTCAGCAGCACGACCGAGTCCCGGCCGAGTGCGGGTACACCCACGCCGGTCGAGGAAAGCTGCGCGGGCACCACCCGCGGGGCCGAGCGGATCCCGTGACGGTAGCCGACCACGACCGGGGCATCCGGTGTGAGGATCTCGGTGAGCAGGTATTCGGCGAGCTGGACGGGAGCCTCCTTGGGGTCGAGGTCCACCGCCCGGACGAGCGTCCGCGGCGCCTCCCGCGCGACTGTGCGGGCCAGCCCGGCTATCCCGACGCTCGGACCAGGTTCATCGGTCGCGGACCGGCCGAAGCTGCCGCCGCTGCCGGTCGCGATGACAAGGCGGCGGGTACCGCTCGCGACCGCGGCTTTGATCGGGCCGAACGCGGTGGGCAGGGCCGGGGGGGCGTCCCGGTCCACCGGCGACACCCACAGGACACCGTCCGCCCCGACACCGCTCGCGAGCTGATCAGCAAGCGACCCATCAGCGGCGGAGAACATCCGCACGGTCGCGCCGTGCCGCTCCAGCATGGTCGTCAGAGCCAGCCCGATTCCCAGGCCGCCCTCGACGACGGCGAAGCGGGCGCCCGACAGCGCCCCCGCCCCATGGCCGGTCCCGACCGCGGCAAGAGCGTCCGCGAGCGACGGCAGCGGCAGCGGAACCACGTCGACAACGAACCGCCGCAGCGAAGCGGCGCCTGGCCGCTCACGTTCGGCATTCGCCAGCAGCCTGCTCGGATCGATGTAGACGGTATCGACGTCAACGCTGGAACCGGTGTTCGCCGTCGGCGGCACCGCTGCGCCAGCGGGCCCGACCGCCGGATTCGCCGCGCCAGCGTCGAGACCCGGCCGGGTGACGATCCAGTCAACGATCCCGCGGACGGTCCTGGCCCGCGCCAGCTCCTCGAGCATCGTGGCGGCGGTGGCGGCAGTGGCGGCGCCTCCCAGCAGGCCGGCACGCGCGGTCAGCGTCCCCAGGATCTCCGCCCTTCTGCTCGAATCGATACCCAGATCAGACTCAAGATCCAAATCGGGCTCCAGGATGTCCGCCGGACAGCCCGTGGCCACGCGGATCACCTCCAGTACGAGCGCCAGGACCGCGGGCGGATCCAGCGCCGGCAGCTGCGCAGGCGCCCTCGTGCCCGCACCGGCGCCACGGGGCTCGGCCGGCCCTGGCTGGGCGGGTACCAACGCCGGACGCCCCGGAAGGGGAACAGCGGGAGCGGCTGGTTCCCGGGCCGGCTCCACCGCGTTGCGCTCTCCCGCCACGGCCGCCGTACCGAGGCAGCCGAGCATGACGTCACGTTGGGCGGTGACCAGATCCCGGGTGGCGCGCAGGAACTCGATCATAGTCGCGTTCGTGGCGGCTTCCCGCGGTGCGCTGTTTCCTGCCAGCGCCGCTGCCGCTGGTGTCACCACTGCCGCTACGGGCGCTGATGCCGCTGGTATCACGGGCGGTACCGCCGGCGGCGATGCCAGCGCCGGCACCGCCAGGGGTGAGGACAGCGGCCGGGCGGCCGGGACCGCCGACAGGGTGGGCTCGCCGCCCGCCAGCCGTGGCGGTTCACCGGCGGGGCGCAGCCCGCCCGGCAGACAACGTCCGTCGGACGTCCGCACCAGGTGGCCGTCGACCAGCCAACCGGGCCGGCGTGGGCAGTTCGCGGCCGAGACCGTACGCACGTCCCGCCCGGCGAACAGCGGCGCCGTATCCATTGTGACACCCGCCGCGGCAAGCTCGGCGAGCGCGAGCAGCAACCGGCGCAACCCGTGTTCACCGGGAACGTCCGTAGCGACGGCGGTGTGCGGCCGACCGGCGAGGATCCGACCGGTCAGCCTCGTGAGCGCCTGCCCCGGCCCGACCTCCACGAAGATCCGTACACCGGCCGCGTACATCGCCTCGATCTGATCGACGAATCGGACAGGGCCCGCAACCTGCTCCGCAAGCGTCCGCCGGACCGCATCGGCGCCCCGCTCATACGGCCGTGCCGTGGTGTTTGACCAGACCGGGACCATCGACTCACCAACCGCGGCCTTGTCCAGCTCGGCGCCGAACGCGCTGACCGCGCCCGCGACCATCGGGCTGTGGAACGCGCACGCCACCGGGATCCGCCGGGCTGTCAGCCCAGCTGCCAGCAGGCGGCGCACAGCGACGTCGACCGCGTCCGCCGGACCGGAGATCACGGTCTGTTCCGGCGCGTCGCGATTGGCGATCACGACATCGGCCAGCTCCGCCCCACCGGCGGCCAGCACCTCCTGAACAGGCCCGGCGGCGGCGGCCACCGCGGCCATCGTCCCCAGATCGTCGGTCCGCGCGAAACCGCTGGCGGCATCCAGGATGGCAGCCGCCCGCGCCGCGCTGAGCAACAGAAGATCATCAATGTCGATGATGCCAGCCGCGCACAGGGCGACCAGCTCGCCGTAGCTGTGGCCGCCGAGGTGGTCGGGATGGACCCCGAGCCCGGTGAGGATCTCGTTCATGGCAAGCCCCGCCATCCCGAGAACCGGTTGCGCCGTACGTGTATCGGTGATCGCCTCCTGCTGGGCGGCCGCGTCCGCACGGGTGAAGGCGGCCGGCGGGAACATCGCCTTCACCCACTTCTCACCACGTTCGAGCAGGTGCCGCAGACGCGGGAAGGCCACGAACACATCCGCCAGCATCCCGGGCCGCTGGCTGCCCTGACCGGGGAAGAGAAAGGCAACCTGCCCGCGTCGATCCGGGTCACCGGCCGGCCCGGAGCCGGTCGGATCAGCCGTCCCGGCATCGGCATCGGGCGCGGGCGCGGGCGCGGGCGCAACGAAGATCCCCGCCTTCGGGTCATGCTCGAATGCCCGCGCACGCCGCACCAGGTCGGGCAGGTCATCGAGGGTGGCCGCGACGAAGGCCACCTGAACTGTCCCACCGCGCCTGCGCGCGACCGCCGCGGCCAGGTCACGCAGTTCCCAGGGCCGCCCGGCGCCATCGTTGATCATAATGAGTTCGGCGAGCTTGTCCAGGGTGCGGCCAGCCGCGATCCGGTCGGTACCTCGCACGACAAAAAGCTCCGCCGGCCATGGGCGCAAGCCGTGCGCGGGCTCGGGCCCACCGTCGTAGGCCGACAGCACCACATGGAAGTTCGTCCCACCGAAACCGAACGCGGACACACCGGCGTGCCGGCGTGACGCGGGCGCTGCCCACGGACGAGCCCCCGTGTCAAAGAAGAACGGGCTGCTCGCCGCGTCCCAGTAGGGATTCGGCTGGCTGAGGTTCACCGCCGGCGGCCGCACACCGGTCTCCAGCGCCTTCACGGTCTTGATCAGACCGGCCAGGCCGGCGGCACACCTGGTGTGCCCGATCTGGGACTTCACCGAACCCAGGGCGCAGCTTGCCGGCGCGGCGCCATGGGCGGTGAACACCTCGGCCAGACTGGCGAGCTCCGTTCGGTCACCGACGACCGTGCCGGTCGCGTGCGCCTCGACCAGACCGACGTCGGCCGGGGAGATCCCGGCTCGGGCGTAGGCCCGTTGCATCGCCAGCACCTGGCCGGCCTTGCGCGCAGCGGTCATGCTCAGCGCCCGCCCGTCGCTCGATCCGGCCACCGCCTTGATCACGGCATTGATGCGGTCGCCGTCGCGTTCGGCGTCGGCGAGCCGTTTGAGCACGACGACAGCCACCCCCTCCCCCAGGCTGATGCCGTCGGCGGACGCGTCGAAACTGCGGGACCGGCCGGTCGGGGACAGCGCCTGGACGGAGGAGAACAGCAGGAAGTCGTGGATGCTGTTATGGGTGTCCACACCGCCACAGAGCACGAGGTCGGAGGTGCCGGCCACCAGCTCTTTGCACGCGGCGTCGAGCGCGGCCAGCGAGGATGCGCAGGCCGCGTCCACCGTGTAGTTCACCCCGCCAAGATCAAGACGGTTGGCGATCCGGCCGGCGATGACGTTGGCGAGCAGGCCGGGGAAGGAGTTCTCGTCCAGGGTGGGCAGGTGTTCGTCGAGCGCGGGCGGGACCGGGCCGACAAAGGCCGGGTAGGCGGACCGGAAGCTGTACGCGGAGGCGAGGTCGGCGCCGGGCCCGGCGCCGAACACGACCGATGTGCGCGACCGGTCAAACGGACGGTCGTCGTACCCGGCGTCGCGCAGCGCGCGGGCAGTCACCGCGAGGGCCAGCAGCTGCCCGGGGTCGATGCTGCTCAACGCCTTCGGCGGAATACCGAAACCCAGCGCGTCGAACGGCACCGGGGACAGAAACCCACCCCACTTGGACGCCACCCGCCGCCCCGCGTCGCGCGGGCCCGCGTCCGGGTCGTAGTAGAGGTTCGGGTCCCAGCGGTCGCTGGGCACCTCGGTGACCGCGTCCAGGCCGCCGACGATGTTGGCCCAGTACTCGTCCACGTCGGCGGCGCCCGGGAACACGCAGGCCATGCCGATGACGGCCACATCCAGCGGGCGGGCGGCCTCGCGGACCTGATACCGCCCGCCGGCCACGCCATGCGACCGGCCACCGCCGGGATGCGTATCGATGCCGAGCTCGGCGGCCCTGGCGGCCAGCGCATGGGTCGCGCCCTCGGTGACCTGGGCGTGCAGGACGCCCACCGTGGTTCTCGCCGACCGCAGTGCCGCCACCTGACCAATCATGAACATGCCCTCATGACGCTGGGCCTCGGTGTCGACGGCGACCAGCCGGTCGCGTACCCGACGCGTCCCCTTGCTTGCAATCCGCAACCGACCAAGGCTGAAACGCTCCAGTTCCTCCCATACCTGTGTGCGGGTCAGTCCCCGCTGGAGCAGTTCGGCCTTGCGTTCGGCAAAGGCATGCACAAAATCCGATGGCGCGCACCGGGCCGCGTGCCCCGGCGAGGCCGCCAGCAGCACGGTCCGCTCGCAGTCCAGCGCGGCCTGCTGGAACCCGGGCAGAATCGCCCCTGAGTCAACCGCCTCGGCGGTGAACAGATACGCGGTGCCCATCAGCACCCCGATCCGGGCACCGTGCTCGGCCAGCGGGGCCGTGGCCGCCGCGACCATGGCGGCGGACCGCTCGTCGTGCACGCCGCCAGCGAACAGCACGTGCACACCCTCGAAGAACTCCGTAGCGGCCTGCTGCCCGGCTTCGTTGGCCACCCGCTCGCCGTGGGCCAGCAGCCCGGCGATCTGGGCTTCCCACAGCGGGAAGCTCGCGCGCGGGCCCACGTGGCCGCCGCACTCGTGTCCCTCAAAGACGAACTTCCGGGCACCGCTGGCGAGGAACCGGGCGAGCAGCGCCGGTGAGGGCACCTGCAGGAAGGTGTCGATACCGGCCGCTTCCAGCGGTGCTGACTGGGCAGGCCGCCCACCCGCGATCAACGCACACGGTGGACGGGCCGCGCTGACGGCCGCCAGCTGGGCAGCGCGGATCTCCGGCGGGGCGGACCCGAGGATCCCGACGCCCCAGGGCGCGCCCTCGAGCAGCGCGGCTGTCTCCGCCAGCAAAGCGGTGACCTCGGCCCCGCTCAGCAGGGCGAGGGCGAGGAACGGCAGGCCGCCGGCATCGGCAACAGCCTTGGCGAACTCGGCCCGGTCGCTGACCCGCGTCATCGGTCCCTGCGCGACCGGGAGACGCAAACCCCGGTCGGCGGCGAAGGGCGCGCCAGGAGCCAACGAGGTGAGCCGGGCGGCAGCTCCGAGATGCTCCCGGACCGCGTCCCGGACCGCCGCGACGACCCCGCCCGCGGTCACATGCCGGTCAGCGAGCGGCGCCGCGAAGGCTCCATCCTGGCCGATCGGCAGGAGCTGCGCACGCAGGTCACGGGCGCCCAACAGGCCGGCGACACCGGTCTCGTCCAGATCATGACCAGTGAGCCGGGCGGCCGGCAGGTCAGGACGGGCATAAACGCGATGCCCGGCGATGACCGTGGTCTCGCTGCCGTCCATAGCTCGGATGGCTGCGGCCACATCGGTCCGCGGTTCCATCTCCCGGACCAAGGCGAGCTGGACGTCAAGCACAACCCCGAACGCCCCACCGGCAACCGCGGCGGCGGCGGTGTGCGGGCCGATTCCCCCCGCGGCCCACACCGGCCGGTCCAGCCCGGCGTGGAGCAGATGCTGGAGCAGCGTGAAGGTGGTGAGGTCGCCGACCCGGCCACCCGACTCACAACCCCGGGCAATCAGACCGTCAGCGCCCTCCTCGATCGCTGCCCGCGCCTCGGCAACCGAGGTGACCTCGACCAGGACACGACGGTGACCGTTGGCCGCGGCGGTCACGACATCCCACCTCGCCGCGTCCCGCCCTGTCTCGACCGGGCCGGCGCCCGGGGCACGGCCGGACGGAAGGACGACGGTGTCCACCACCGGCGGCAGCTCCCCCGGCACGGTCGCACAGCCGGCGGGAACACGTACGCCGAAGGGACCGCGGGCCCAGCACGCCGTGTTGACGAGCGCGGTGCGCGCGGTGGCCGCGTCGCGCCCGAGATCGAGGACGCCGAGAGCGCCGGCCCGGGTCACGGCGGCGGCCAGCCTCGCGTCCGGCTCGGTGAACGGAGTGATGCCAATGACAAGATCTCGTTCCCGGATCCAGGGGCTTGGAGACGTGCTGGAACTCATTGGATGATCCCTCCTGACCCGGTGCCAGCCCATCAGCGCGGCGCCGCGGGCGGAACACCGACAGCTGCGTGCGGGTGGCCACAACGCGTTCGCGTCATGACCGGCCGCACGGGTTGGGCCGGGTGGTATGTCGCTGTCGAGACGGCGGCGGGTCGATACCGCGGTTGGCTGACGAACACGATGAATCCCGCGGACCGGGCCCGGATGGTGATCCCACAAACGGACAAAAGCAATGCCAGCGCAACCCGCCACACGAACAGAACCATCGCGGGCATGACCGTGACCGGTCCGGTCGTAACGGGACGAGCCTGCTGACGTTATAGCGACCATGGCACACTATGAAAAACAACAAACAATCACGTAGCTCACAACTAATGCCGTATGGCGCGACGCCGAGCAAGCGGCAGGCAAGCGGCGGTCAAGCGGAAGCCACGAGCACGACGACAAGCGGGGGCGCGGCGACAGCCACGTTCGGGGGCGCCGGTCGGCGGTGGGCCTCAGCGGCATGCGCCCACCGCCGACCGGCAGCGACCAGGATCCGTTTGGGCACGATCAGTCATTATGCCTGCCGGCCGCGGCGTCCTTCACAAGCCGCCACTTGCCGGAGCCTCGCCTCAGTGGTC
>NZ_CAKJTM010000016.1:37104-55067 GCF_917627345.1 Protofrankia sp. CiP3
ATGAACTTCCGGCGCCGACCACTTAGCCCATGGGCCGCAGATCGCGGCTCTCGACGATCGTTCCGTCCGACACGACCAGCCGTTCGAACGAGCCCTCGGCCTCAGCGATCCAGAACGCGCCACCGAGCGTCATGGGCTCAAGATTGCGCCGCACGGTCGCCCGGAAGCGGCGGCGGTGGACGAGCACAACCCGCAGGGGCCCACGCCCACCCAGCAGCGAGCCCCAGGCGACGGTGAAGGGCACCGGCGGCCGGCGCCCCTCGACCGGGGTGGCGCCCTGGCGCCAGCCAAGAATCGGTGTCTGGTCCAACGGATGATCGAGAATGTCCGCGGACACGCCCGCGGACCTCAACCGCCAGTGCAGGAGTCCGACCGGCGAACCCACCAGCTCGACTTCGACGCCGGAAAGCGGCAGCTCCATCCGGTCGAGCACTTGGTCCATCGTGCCACCTCCGCGCCGCGTCCGCGGAGCCGGACGGAACCGCCGGCCCCTCACCTGTCGCGGACGACATGCCCTCCGTGATCGGATACCGTCGCGCCGCGTCTCGGGGACTACAGTCCGCCTGCGTTCAGGCGTGTCGCATCCTCTGCTCTGGGTGAAAATTCAGCGACGGAGATTCCGCAAACAGCTTCCTCCGCGCCACGCGCGGCTACCGAACATCACAACAGGTGGAGTGCTCGGGCACGCTGCACGGCATCCCGCCTACGCGCCACATCGAGCTTCCGGTAGATGCTCTTCAAGTGCGTCTTGATGGTGTTTGTCGACACGAACATCTCCTTGGCGATCTCCGCCGTTGTGAGCATCGTCGGCAGATACGTCAGGACGGCCTGCTCACGACCGCTCAACGGCTCCACCGGCGGCGTCGCCGAGTCCGCCGGCACCGGCACCGCCGGCCCGGTCACGAGCGGCCTCGCCGGGGACAGCCGCGAAGCCGTCACATCACCGGCACCGGCACCGGCACCGGCACCGGCACCGTCGGCAATCATGGGAGCGGCGGGCCGAGCGGCGCCGACGGCTGGCTCCGTCCCGGGGGGACCGAGCACGGGCCGGTCCCCCCGGGCATCCGTCCCAGGATCCGGGGCCGGCCGCCGCTCAGTCCATGGCCGGGCGGTGGAAGGTTGTGATCCTCCATGCTCGGGCCCGCTGCTGGGCCCCGCGGGCCCGGCCTCGCCACGGGCCAGCAGCTGGTCGACGAGTGCCCGATGGGCGGCCCGTAGTCCTGGATGCGCCCGCAGCATGGCTCTCACCTCCTCGCCTGCGTCCACGAAGGGACGAATGACGCCTTCCTCCTCAGCCAACGCCAGCGCGCGGGCCAGCGACGCGGTCGCACGCGCCACCTCGCCGGTACGGCTGGCCGCCACCGCGTCCAGCACGCAGGCAGCCGTTACGCTGCCGATACCGAAGCCGGTGTCGGCTCGTAGCAACGGAGCCAGGACCGCCACCGCAGCGGGTGCGTCCGCGCGGGCCAGGTGCACCCGGGCCAGCGCGAGCAGCTCGCTCGGGGCAGGGCGGTGCCCGGTGATCCCACGCCGCAGGACGGCCAGCGCCGCGTCCGGGTTGCCGGCCGCTGTCAGCAACTCGCCATCGGTGGCCAGCCGGGTCCGCGCACAGATATCGGGCAGGCCGACCGGCCGATGCGCGCCGACCAGCCGCCGGGCCATCCGGACATCACCCGTACGGGCCAGAACAGCCGCGTTGAACAGGACGAGGAGCTCAGCGGTCACTGGCTGTGGCCACTGCTGGCAGTAGCGCTCCGCCTCGCGTATGCGCCGCCCGGCCATAACAAGATCATATTTTTCCAGGAACACGAGCGCCGCCGCGAGATGCGCATCGGCGAGCCCGGTGGCCGCGGCGGGTTGAACGTCGTCGCGGCCCGTGGCCGCCGACCGGCTCCGGTCCGCGGCCACGGCCTTGCCAGCCCAGAACTCGGCCTGGCGCAGCCGCCCGCGCCAGGCGTGGGCCAGCGCGAGCCCGCCCAGGCAGGACAGCTCCACATCGTGCGCATCCACCTCACGGGCAAGGCGCAGTGCCGCTCGGAAGGCCTCGGATGCGCCGTCAGGACGACCACGCCACAGCTCGGCGCGGCCGCGGGTGGCAAAAGCGACGGCACGCATGGCGGAGAGGCTGCTCCACACGTCGGGACCATGCGCGTTTCCCCCCTCCGGCATGGCGATGCTCTCCGGACGCCGGCTGACGCGCAGCAGCTTGCGGGCGCAGGTGAGCATCGCCTCGGTATCCGCCCGCAGTTCGGTGCAGCGCGCGTCGAGAACGTCGAGAACGGTCGCCAGCAGACGCCTGCGGCCTGTCGGCAGGGTGGCCAACCGCGTCCATGCGCTATGCACACAACGCCGCGCGGCCTCGGCGTCACCAGCGCGGACAGCACGTGCCGCGACCACAAGCGCGCACTCGGTCGACTGATCGGCAGCTCCCACGGGAAACGCGTCCACCAATGGGCCGACCTGCGCCGCACCCGCAGGGCCACCGGAACCTGTGATCACTCCGAGGCCGCCTTCGACAAGCAGGCAGGCGGCATAACGCCAGTCCCCGGCACGGCATGCGTGGCGGACGGCGGCCGCGACGTCACAGCGTTCGGCGAACCACAGCGCGGCACGCAGATGCAGCTCCGGCTCGTCCTCACGCCCCTCTCCCGCGAGATCGGCGTGCATGGTGTCGGCAAGCAGACGGTGGAAGCGGTACCAGGTGTCCGCCGCGTCCATGCCGATCACGAACGAGTTGGTCCGGGCCAGATCCGCCAGCAGCGCCCGCCCGTCCACGACCGGGCCGCCAGGATCGCCGCTGCTGGCCCCGGTGCTGGCTCCGCCCGTGGATGGCGACGCGCCGGCCCGCGGGCAGGGCTCGGCCGCGACCGTCTCGAGGAGAGGCCCGGTAAGCCGGTCCAACACGCTCGCGCGCAACAGGACCCGGCGGACCGCCCACGGATGGCGGCCGAGTACCTCCGCGCGCAGGTATTCGCCTACAGCACGCCTGGTGAGCTCCTTGTAAGAGCCGTCCCGGCCGTCGGCCGCCGGCTCGCGGACCGCCGGCTCATGCGTCGCCGCATGGACCGCCGACAGCCGCAGGCCCGCGGCCCAGCCCTCGGTGCGTTCCAACAGCCGGTCCCGGCCCTCCTCCAGAAGATCAACACCATGGGCCTCGAACAGCGCCGCGGTCTCCCGCGCGGTGAACGCGAGATCGGTCGGACCGACCTCCACCAGCCGTCCGTCGAGACGGAGCCGGTGCAGGGCGATGATCGGATAACGTGCGCAAAGCACCAGTCGCAGCGCGGAACCCGCACAGCTGGCGAGCAGCTCAAGCCCGGCAACCGCGACCGGATCCATGATCAGATGAGCGTCATCGACGATCAGCACAGCGACCGCGGGCAACTCGCCGAGCATGTTGGCCAGCTCCCGCCAACGCCCATCGAAGCCGCCCTCCGATGCCGGCCGTGGAATCATCGACGGTGCCGGGTCGTCACGCATCCGCCCAGCTGGCAGGATGCCGCCGCGCTCAAGCGCAGACAGCAGATGTGCCCAGAACTCAGCGCCCGCGTCGCCATCGACAGACAGCCACGCGACCGGTCCGGGAAACCGGGCGGCCGCGGCCCATGACGCCGCGAGAACCGTCTTGCCGGAACCCGCCGCGCCGCTGATCACGGTGGTGCCCTGGCGGACCCCCTGATCGACCATCTCCCACAGCCTGGCCCGGGGGATGTGGGCGGCCGGCAACGCCGGCGGGGACGTTCGACAGAGGACGAGTGGCAGCGCTCTTCCACCGGATGCGTCCGGATGGGGGACAACGACGGCGGACGATTCCGTGTCAACCATCTCTCCACCCCTAACCATTCAGTTGCGTTAGGTAGTGGTACCGCGACAAGAAGTTACAAGCAAGGTCAGGCCAACAAGCAAGATCTTTTAATGCGGCCAACAAGAGGAGCGTGGATCAGGGTACGTGCCCCAGCCCCACTCCTTGATCCACGCCCCTATTGCCGGGCGCTCTTAGGCGGCGCAGTCGGAGCAGACCGTCCGGCGAGCATCAGCGAGCTGGCTGCGATGGTGCACCAGGAAACAGCTGGTGCAGGTGAACTCGTCAGCCTGTCTCGGCAGCACCCGCAGGGACAGCTCCTCGTCACGGACCTCGGCATCGGGGAGATCCAGCTCGGCCTCGAGCGCATCAACGTCATCTCCGAGATCGGCGGCAGCCCCGGCGCGCTGTGCCTTCAGCGTCTCCAGGCTCTGTTCCTGGAGCTCGTCCTCCTCGACATCAGCGCCCCGTCGGGCGTCGAAGTCACGAGCCATGAAGTCTCCTTCCTCACCAGATCGGATCGGTCGCACGCTGAGGCTCCGCGTGCGACCGCTTGTCGGTACCCACTCGGGCCTGCGCCCGAACAGGATCGAGTGGTCACAATACGCAACGACCCTGGTGCGAACACAACGGGTGACGTTTGTCCGCATCCATGTGATCCACATATGGTCGGCATGAGACAACGGATCTCTCCCGACCGACGCGAACAATACGGTCCCGCACGGCGATAGGCCAGGCATCACGTGTACAGCCCGGTGTCAGACCCGCCACATGGTCACCCGAAGAGGGAATATCGGACAGGCTACGGATATCGTGCGGCGGCTGCGGATACGCGACGGCTACAGATAGACGATTGCAGCTAACGGCTACAGATAGAGGCCGGTCAGTCCGTCATCCAGCCGCTCGGCGGCCACCGCGTGGACGTCCCGTTCCCTCAGCAGGATGTAGGTCGTGCCGTGCAGCTCGACCTCGGCGCGTTCCTCGGGGTCGTAAAGCACACGGTCACCCATCTGGATGGTACGTACCGCCATGCCCACCCCGACCACATCCGCCCAGGACAACCGCTTGCCCATCTGCGCGGTGGCCGGAATGACGATCCCGGCCTTTGACCGACGGTCGGTCGAGTCCTCACGCGGGGCAACCAATACACGATCATGAAGAAGTCTGATCGGCAACGACCCGGCCCGCATGTCCACGCCGGCCATCCCGCCGACGCCGGTGGCACCGTTGACCCCGCCGGAAGCAACACTCACGTGCCGGACACTACCCGCCACGACAACATTGCCCTACAACAGTGGCGCGACGCCGGTCTCCGCCCCAGCCACCCGACACCCGACCGGAGTCGGCAAGAGCACTGATTCCAGCGAGAAGCACACGAAGCTCCCTGGATGAGGAATGCACCCCCAACGGGGTATAAGCTGCCGCCCATCGCCGACCTGACCGTTGTGGTCAGGCCGGCGAGTCGGTGTCGGGACCGGGCGCGCGAGCGTTCGCCGGCTCCGGCAGGCAACCGAAGATCGGCACGCAGGCAACCGTGAGATGAGGCGCGACGATGGCTTTGCGAATCAGTGTGGACCTCGACGGGCTACGCTGGGCTGATCTTTTCCGGTTCGTCGACCTGGCCCGCAACGGCGGCATCGGGCCGGAGGACCAGGTAGATGTGATCACTTATGGTAGCGACCCGCTGTCGGTCAGCCTGTCCGCGCGGATCTATCCGTCAGACTCCTTCGGTCCCGGTGACCAGGAGCTCGGCAACGAGGCCGCGGGGCGCTCCGGTGTACCGGCCGGCACGCCACCCGCGGCCACAGCATCGCCCAACGGATCGTCGTTCGGTTACGACGTGGCTCCCGGCGAGCGTGGCGCGGCCGCCAACGGCGCGCACTACCCGGCGTTCGAAGCCCCCGGCGAACGCCCTGGCCCAAGCACACCAAGCCTGCCGCCGTTCGGCGGCGGCTACGACGGGCAGGGCGACCGTGGCGGTCCACCCGCGGCGAGCGGCACCCACTACCCCGCCTTCGACGGGCAGGGCGGCGACCGTATCGGTCCCGGTGGGGCGGGCGGGCAGTTCGCCGGTTTCGAGCCGGTCTTCGACCGCCAGGGTGGCGTCAAGGAGCCTGGCGCAGGTGGTCAGGGCCAGGTCGAGAGCCCTTACATCGAGGAGTTCGCCCGCCTGCAGGAGGGCCTGATGCGCCAGGCTCGCCGCCCGGAGGAGGTTCGTCCCGAACGGGGATGAAAAACCAGAACGAGAGCGGGAACGCCCGGCCATACAGCGCCACGCCAAGCCGGGTACCCACATCCGTTACATCAACGCATTCTATCAACGCACCACATCGGAACCCACCGCGGCACAACCCATCGCATCGACACGCGCGTCCTGATATGCGATTTGGGTGACACTCCGTCCGTGATTGTGTGACAAACTACTACCAGCAGTCCTACAGTTGCCACAGTGACCGGTCGAAGGCCGTACCGGTAACACACCCCACGAAGTGATGGTGCATGCTGCCTGCGATGGAGGATCAGCGGACGGACGAGATCGGGCGCTACTGCAACCAGTTGCGCTCGGAGCTTCACATGATCTCAAACGGACCCGTTCTCGCGGGTCCACGAATGATCAAACACATCGAATCCCTGCTGACCCTCCTCAATCTCCACCAGCCGAACGAGTTCGACCTGTGCATGAGCTGCGACCGGCTCTGGCCGTGCCCGACGATCATGATCGTCACAGGAGGCCCGGCAACCGATGGCGACGCACCTGTCACGGAGCCCGACGGCGCCAGCAGCCAGTCCGTACCGGTTCTCCCGCTGTCCCCACCCGTTCCCGCCCCACACGCGCATCCCAGCGGGCCGCTGCCGACAACGCCACGGCCGGGTGGGCACTCCTCCTCGCCCACGGCCCCGCAGGGTCCCAGCACGGGCGCCTACCCGGTCTCCGCGACCGCTGGCAATCCGACGGGATGGATCCCGTCCTCGACCGCGTCGCTGTCCACCGGCGCGCATCGCATCCCGGCTCCACCGGTGCCCCAGGCAGGAACGCCCGCACCACCGGCAGCCGAGCGGTTCCCAGCGCCACAGCCACCAGCGGCACAGCAACCGCCGCTTCCACCACAGCCACCAGCGGCGCTGTGGTCCCCGACCGCGGCACAACCACCCAGCCCGAGCTCCCGCCCGATGCCGCCGGCACCGCGGCAGCACCCCACCGGCCCGATCCAGCCGCTCGGGCATGAGCAGCGGACGCCGCCCCGGCAACCCGCGCCGTGGAATGGCGGCGAACCGTCCGGGCAGCCGCATCACGGAGCAGCCATCCCCACAGCTCGCCCCGCGCCGCTGATTTCCGGGCCGATCGGGATCCCGCCCAGCCGGACGCCCGCCCAGCCCGTGCCGGCCGATCCGGGCATACCCGTGGGCAACGGCATGCCCCGAAGATCAACACTGCCGGCTGCCGACCGGAGCGCCCCCGACCCCCAGCCGCATCAGTCACATCATCCGCGTTATCCGCACCCCGCGGCGCCGCGGGCTGAGGTCACGCACCCCGGAACGCCCCAGCAGCCGGGGACGCAGCAGCCACAGGCACGGCCGTCCCAGCCCCCGCATCCGCAGCCACAGCCCAGCGGGACGGACAACCGTGACGGCAACCGCTGGCCCGAATACGGCAGCATGCTCGACGGCATCGACGTGATCTAGGGCGTGTTCCGGAAGTCGTCGTTCGATCAGCGGCCGGAGGCACCCGGCCTGCTCCCGGGAAAACCACCGCTACCTGGTGCGACAACCGCCGTCCGCCGAGATGCGTACCGCCCGATCACGCGCAAGGGTGAACCTGTGTTCGCCGAGTAGTCAACGCTCTGTGACAACATCATGCCAACCAGGTTTGAAGGCAAACGCTGGGTGGCATGAAGGCGACAGTAGCGGGCTGGTGGCGATGTTCGGACACATGGCGATGTTCGGCGGCGTGCCCGTCGGCAGTGATCGGTGGAGGGTGAGGCGTGGCCGCAACTCTTACCGCGCGCTTCGATCTGCCCGCCAACACACGCGCCGCGGGGCGGGCACGGCGTCTTGTCAACGAGCTGCTGACCATCTGGGGCCGTGAGGAAGACGCCGAGGTCGCCCGCCTGCTGGTCAGTGAGGTCGTCACCAACGCCGTGCGCTACACCCGGTGCGATGACCCGCTGCACATCCAGATCATCGCGCAGAACGACCGGGTACGGATCGCGGTGGGTGACGGCAGCATGATCCGTCCCATCATGCGGACGGTATGCGACGATGACGAGTCCGGCCGCGGCATGCATCTGGTCGCGGCGCTGGCCAGCGAGTGGGGCGTGGTCGACAAGCCGGCCGAGGACAGCCCCGGTAAGCATGTGTGGTTCGAGCTGGCCGCGCCCGCGCGGGCAGCCATCCCCGTGAGTGCCGCCGTGCCAGCGGCGGCGGCCATGGTCGCTGCCTGTCAGCCCGCGTTCTTCCCCTGACCATGTGCTTCCACACTCTTCCAGCGATTTTTCACTGTGCGTGAGATCGTCCGGGGACGGGTGTGCCAGCGTGGACAACCACGGTGGGCAGCTGTGATGACCCATGGTGGTGGGTGGATGATGGGGCGAGGGGAGCATCAGCCTCATGGCGTAGCGTAATCGACAGCGCGAGGTCATCACCAGGGAGCCGCCATGCCCGTGCCCACGAATGTCCGGCTGGACGTGCGGATACTGCTCAGCACGGGAACGCACCTGGTGGTGCGGTATGTGCCGGCCGAATCGGCCCATGCGCTGCCCGGCGGAACCGTCGCACCCGGTGAAGACGTCGTCACCGCCGCCTCCCGGCACCTGCGCGGGCTGCTGGGCTCGCACCGGGATGCGCATGCCGCGCCACCGCAGCCGGGGCCGGTACCGCCGGGGCTGTCGGCATCCCCGGCGGTACCGGCCTTCGCGGCGTGCGTCGAACACGCGACCGGGCCTGATGAGCGCACCATGACGCTCGTGTTCTCAGCCGATCTTCCAGGCAAAGCGGACCTACCCACCGCCTATCTGGGCACGCCGCTCGTCACGCTCCCCCTCACGAACCTCACCGAGCGATCATTGACTCCCCCCGCGATAGCCAGCATGGCGATCCGCTGGCTGGAGGACCGCTGGCCGACCTGGTCCGGCCTGGCGGTCTCCGAACCCGAACCGTGGTGGAGCCAGCTACGCGAGTCCGCCCACTCCCTGCGGGCGCAGCTGGATGCCCGCCGGCACGAGTTCACCGACGCGTCCTTCCGGGATGCGGCGGTGGCCATGTGCGCGCTCGTCGCCGCCGCCGACGGCACGATCGATGCGCGCGAACGGGAAGCGATGGCGGCCATCGTCACCAGTGACCCGGTCCTGGGCGCCTTTCCACCGGACGAGCTGCTCCGCCTGTTCGACGCGCATGTGGCCGCGTTCCGCGCGGATGCCACCGAGGCCAGGGCCGCGGCGCTGCGTGAGATCGCCAAGGTGCGGGGACGTAGGGTGCGGGCACGGTCGGTCATCCAGTTCGGCGCGGTGATCGGGCGCGCTGACGGCACGTTCGACCCGGCCGAGCGAGCCGCCATCCAACAGGCGATCGCTGTTCTCGGGCTCGATCCCATGACCCTCGCCGTCCAGGCCGGCTAAGAACGCCCAGGCCCAGGCCGTCCAGACGAACATCCCTTGATCCCCGACCGCTTCTGCCAGCAAGAAAGGCGGGCCGACCCGGTGGACACCGTCACCGCAACCACGGCAGCATCCAGTGCGTCCAGCACATCGGTGGTATTGAGCGCACGCATGCTCTTCACGGCCGGCGAGCGCATCCTTGTCGCCAACCGCCGGGGGCAGGCCTGGTACTCGTTACCCGGCGGGAACGTGAAGCCGGGCGAGAGCGTGGAGGAAGCGCTGCGCCGCGGGATCCGGGAGGAGACCGGCCTGACCGCGCGCACCCTCGACTTCGTGGGATGCGTGGAGCACTCGTTCGTCGAAGCCGGCCAGGCCTGGCACGAGCTGAACATGGTGTTCGCCTCCGTTCTGCCGCCGTTCGCGGATATCGGCAGCCGGAAGGAGGCCATCGATCTCGGTTCGGTGGCCGTGGCCGATCTCCACGCTTTCGTGTTCCGGCCCGCGCACCTGCGGACGGCCATCCTGAGCTGGCTGAGCACCCGTCGGCCAGCCTGGTACGGCCCGGCTGGCGCACCGCGGCGGGAGGGCAGACCGGCCTGACGACCTCACGGGAGATCACCCCGGCTTTGTCTCACCGGCGCCCCAACAGTCGGGCAGTGGGGTGCCTCTGGTACAATCGTGCGCATTTTTACACCCACGTGACCGGAGCCAGAACCGTGTTGTCGATGTACCGCCTGTGGTGCTGACGTTGATGATGGACACGACCGCAGGATGGAGCGCAGCGTCGGCCGTTGCTACGCGTTCAACACCGGTAGCCGTAACGGCGTCAAGATCATGGAGATGCGACACGCTCAGAGGGACTCGACCCCCCAGCATCTTGATCCGTAGTTTGCCCGGGATCTTCCGTGGACGTCCGCTGGGGCTTGCCGGGTCCGAGGATCAGGGGGCGTGTGTCCGCCGACGTGCGTGGTTGTCTGCCGACTTGCCTGTCAGTATGACTGTCGGCTCGCGCTTCGAGGCATGGGCTCTCCACTGTGAGGGTGAGATCATGTGGGGTGCATATAGACTTTGACCTATAGAGGTTGCTGCCTATACTTGGCGAGTGCGCTGGGACGTCCGGTTGCTCGACGAGGTCGAAACGTGGTTGTTGGGTCTCGATGACCGTAGTTACGCATTGGTCGCTGCTGCCATCGAGAAGCTTGCGGACGAAGGCCCAGCCCTGGGCCGTCCTCTGGTCGACTCGGTGAAGGCGTCCCGGCATCACAACATGAAAGAGCTCAGGCCGGGATCGGCCGGCTCTACCGAGATGCGCGTTCTGTTCGTATTCGACCCGCAGCGGCGTGCTGTGCTGCTCGTCGGCGGGGACAAGTCCGGCACTTGGCGAAGTTGGTATGTCCGAAACATCAAGACTGCTGATGACCGGTACGACGGGTGGCTCCGCGGTGAATACGGCAATGGGAGCTGAGCGAGAGGAGGGACGTGCCGTGGCGAGTACGTGGGAGCAGGTACGGGCCAAGCGGCCTCCAGACGAGGGCTTGGTGGCTGAGTACCGCGCACGCCTGGATGCTGAGGTACGCGCCTACCGGCTCAGGGAGATTCGTGAGGAGCAGGGTCTGACGCAGGTCGAGTTGGCCGAGCGGATGCATGTGAAGCAGCCATCGGTGTCCGAGCTGGAGCGCGGCGGGCTCGATCGGGCGGGGCTGGCCACGATCAGGGCCTACGTGGAGGCCCTGGGCGGGAAGATCGAGATTATTGCCGACTTTGGTGATCGCCGAGTGGTCCTCGGCTGACCTCGAGGATGTGGTGCGCTCGGAGGGACTCGAAGCCCCAATCTCTTGATCCGTAGCCATCGGCGATATGTCCATGAATGTTCATCAACGTCCGTCCGCGCAGGTCACGGCCTCGGGGCCGTCTACGGGCGTCTACGGGCGTCTACCCCTGTTGCAGTACAACTGCAGTACGAAGCGCTCCGACGCTCCTGTAGATGCGGGCGGTGCACTGACCCTCTGAATCCAAGCCCTGTCTGGTGAACTCATTCATGCAGGCCACAGCGTATGATCGAGGACGGGCCCCAATATCATCCACATAATAGCCGTGCGTTGCCACGACCAGTGGCCTGAGCTGTCATATGGGTCGATCACTGTGGTTTCGGCATCCTTGACCGCAGCCGCGAGCCAGCGGCGCAGGTGACCAGGCCGCTCGCTCCGCTCTCAGCGGATTCAGGTGCCTTCGTCGACGGATGCGAGTACCCGGCGCAGGTCGGCGGCGAACTGTGGTAGTTGCTCCCTGGCCGCGGTGTGCAGGATCTCGAGATCGACAGACCAGTAGCCGTGGACGATCCGGTTGCGTAGCCGCACTGGCTGCTTCCAGGCGATGTCTGGAAACTGCTTGGTGATCCCATCGGTGCGTTTCTGCGCCTGGTCGGCTGCTTCGATCATCTCACCGAGAAGGAGGACGTCACGCCGCATAGACGGGCCGTGCTTCAGCCAGGACGGACGACCGTAGCAACGGGTGGAGCCCGCGGACGGAGACCAGATCGACAGGCCGGCCGAACAGATCGGCGAGGTCATCGGCAAGCTGCTCGATGTCCCAGCCCAGACGCCGGCCAGGCCGAAGGGTGTACAGGATGTCGATGTCGCTGTCGGCGGTCGCGGTGCCGCGCGCCTGCGAGCCGAACAGCTGGAGTTCGGCGATCCCGTACCGATCGCAGATCGCGGCAAGGCGGGCCTCGTCGATCTCCACTCCCGCGATGAGCCTCACCAGGCAAGGGTAGCCGCAGGCGTCACGCGACAGCGGCCGGTGACCCGCAGCTCGGAGAGATCCATCGTCGCTACGGCCGGGTGAGGTCGATCTTCATCGGGAAGGGTGCGACGGCGTCGACGACACCGGTGAACACCTCTCCGTCACGGTAGGTCTTGCTCGCCGGGTCGAGAATGTAGGTGTGGACGACGGGAACCCCTGCGGGGGGTTGTTCGACTCGCCAGTAGTAGGAGATCCCGGCCCTGGCGTACTGCCCGGCCTTGACGATCCGGTCAGTCGTCTCCGAGCCCGGAGAGACCACCTCGACGACGAGCAGGATGTGCTCGGGGCGCGCTGGCATGACATCGATCGTGTCGGCGCGGTACACGACGACATCTGGACGCCGGTTCGTCAACGGCACGTCCTGGAGCCGGACGTCGAAGTCGAAGTCGGCGTTCCAGTCCGGCCCGGCGGCGGCCTCCAGAGCGGTCGCGAGGGTCCTGATCAGCCGGTTGTGGCGCTTCGACGCGCTGGGGCGCACGACGACCATCCCGTCCACGATCTCGATGCCCGCGCACTGCTCGTCGGACCAGGAGTCGTACTGCTCCGCCGTGACCTGGTGGTGCATCCAGTCGGGAGCGAACATCTCCACGGTGATGACGTACCTCCTTCGGGCGACCGACAGACGTGATCCTTCCGGGCCAGCGTAGCGCCTGCAGAGGCTGGGCCTCGATGTTCGAGCGTCGCCGGTACGACTCGTCGCAACGCCACGATCGTCCGGAGCCTGGCGCGGAGGGCTCGCCTGGTAGCATTTGTGAAACGTACTTCGACGAACTATGGATCGATCAAGTAGGTTTCGGTCAACCATACTTCGATCCGAAGAGTGGACAATGGCCATGCCTGTGAAGCCCCCTCACCTGTTCGACCGCGATGCCGAGTGGCGAGGCCTGACATCCTTCGTAGCCGACGCTCGTCCGGGGGCGACTCTCGGCGTGGTCAGCGGGCGGCGCCGGCAGGGCAAGAGCTATCTTCTTCAGGCGCTGGCCGCCGCGGCCAACGGGATCTACTTTCCCGCCCTGGAACTGACCGAGGCGGTCTCGCTTCGGTTGTTCGCCGATGAACTCGTCAGGTTCACGGGCGCCCCGGTCCCGCCTTTCCGGGACTGGCTGGATGCTGTCCCATTCGTCCTGCGTGCCGCGAGCGGCCGCCCCACACCAGTCGTGATCGACGAGTTCCCCTTCCTGGTCAAGGCGTCGCCGGAGCTGCCATCGATCATCCAACGTGAACTCGGGCCGGGCGGCAGCGGCGGTACCAGCAGCGCGCGGCTCCTGCTGTGCGGCTCGGCGATGTCCGTCATGGGAGGCCTGTTGTCCGGACAGGCGCCCTTGCGCGGACGCGCGGGTCTTGAGTTGATGGTTCATCCCTTCGGCTACCAGGACGCCGCGCGGTTCTGGGGCGTCACGGATCCGGCGCTCGCGGTGCTCGTGCACTCCGTGGTTGGCGGAACACCCGCCTACCGTCGCGAGTTCGTCCGCGACGACTCCCCGTCGGGCCTGGGCGACTTCGACGCCTGGGTGACAAGGACCGTGCTGAACCCGCAGACCCCGCTGTTCCGCGAGGCCCGCTATCTGCTCGCGGAGGAGACGGACATCCGCGACCTGTCGCTGTACCACTCGGTGCTCTCCGCCGTCGCCGAGGGGAACTCGACCAGCGGGGGCGTCGCCAGCTACGTCGGCAGGAAGGCCAACGAGATAGCCCACCCGCTGCGGGTGCTGGAGGACTCCCGGCTGCTGGTCAGGGAGCCCGACCTGTTCAGGCCGGGCAGGGCGGTCTACCGGATAGCCGAGCCGCTGATCAGCTTTTACCACGCGGTCATGAGCCGGGACTGGACGCGGCTGGAGCGCGGCGACGCGGCGACGATCTGGTCCAGTGCGCAGCCGCGGTTCCTTTCCCAGATCGTCGGGCCGCATTTCGAGACCATATGCCGCGATTATGCGATCATGGCTGACCCGGCGGTGTTCGGAGGCCTGCCTGCCGAGGTGGGAGCGGGAATCGTCGCCGACCCCGCCAACAGGACTCAGATCCAGATCGATGTCGCCGTTCTCGCGCCGGCAGAACACGGACAACCGCGCAGGATTCTCTCGCTCGGGGAAACGAAGTGGGACCGGGTCATGGACCGGCGTCACGCCGACCGCCTGCGCCGCGCCCGCGACCTGCTCACGGCCAAGGGCTTTGACACCCGCGATACGCGCCTCGCCTGTTACTCGGGGGCGGGATTCCACCCGGGCCTGGAATCCGATGTTCCAAGCGATGTCCGCCTGATCGGCCTCGACCAGCTCTACGCAGGCTGATCGGCGGCAAGAGCCCCGTCGTAGCGCGCCGCAGGAGATGGAACAGGCCGCTTCACGCGAAGGGCGATCGATCTGGCACACGCGTTCCCTGACGAACTGTTGCACGACGCGCACATAATCGGGCCGGCATTGAGGCTGCCTGGCTGCCTTGGCTCAGTCGGCCCAGTCGCGGGCCCAGCGTTGGCGGCGTTCGTGTTCCTTGGCTATCCATGCGGAGCCTTCCGCTGCCACCGACTCCAGGATGGGAAGGGCGCCTTCGAACCCCGAGCTCTGCAGCGTGAGCAGCCGGTCGTCCTGCTCGGCGCTGTCCAGCAGGTCGCCAAGGTTTCTGCGGAAGTGCTTTCCGATGACGGTGATGTCCTGGCCGTTCAGCAGTGTCAGCCGCAGCGTGTAGGCTCGCGGCCGCTCCACTTTGACTGGCTCCGGTGTGCTGACCTGCGTGGTGCGCACACCGCTTTCCACCACCGTCACCTCCTACAAAAACCTCGCCTAGGTCGAACGTATCTTGCGAAGCATCAAGACGACCAACCTCGAGGTACGGCCGATCTACCACTACCTGGAAGACCGAGTCCCCGTGCCCACCTCCCGATCTGCTCCCTCGCCGCCTACATCACCCGGCATCTGAGGAAAAAGCTCGCACCCCTGACCCTCACCGACGAGAACCCTCCAGCCCGCACCGACCCAGTCGGCCCCGCCCGCCACTCCGAAGCCACCGAACGGAAAACCACACGCAAAGAACAGCCCGCCGGAACACCACTCCACAGCTTCCAGGGCCTCCTCGCCTACCCGGCCACCCTCGCCCGTAACGAACTCTGCATAGACGGCGGCGACAGCGTACAACTACTCACCAACCCCACCGAAACCCAGAAAAAGGCATTCGAGCTGATCGGCGCATCTATCCCACAACGACTTGGTAGTCAGTAAGACGATCAAAGGCGGGCGGCGCAGGTCACAGGTCCGCAGCGCTCTCAAGATCCAGCAAGTCGGATTAAAAATCAGTAGTCGGTCGACGAATGATCCTTGACTCTGCCGCGACCACATTGTCTTTCGAATACTGTTCCAAGCCATTCCGCAAGACTCAGAGGATCCGGAGCGTCCTTCGTCGATGCCGCCACATTCCGTGCAACCGCACATACCAATTCTGGCCGTTCAAAGAGAATCCATGAGGCCAATGGGCGGTGTGCGTTCGCGGTGGCGTTCAACGTTAGCCTCAGACCCGTCCAGCTGTCTGAGTCTCCCGGGTTATGGCGGAGGCGTTCCAGATACATCCCATGAGCATGCGAAAGATTTCCATGAGTATATACAAGATCTGCGTACGTAAGTCCCGGGTAGGCCTCATAAGATTCAGATGACATCGCCGGCACTTCAGACGAATTGGCGCTCCGTAACCGTATACGAATCAGTGAAGCCCTGCCATCCAGACAGGTATGAGAAGTGTCCGGTTCAAGGGTCGATGGCGCAAACACATCGCCAATAGGATATTTTCGACCTGCCCGCCAAGCATCCGCTAGCAAGGAGACGGACTGATCCGGCGGACGAAGATGTCGGATGCGCCAGCCCACTAGATGATCGGCAGCTGCGGCCTGCGAAAGGTTCAGCAGATCGGATGGAACCGGCTCATCTACCCATGAGTTCATGGCTTGAAGTAGGTTCTCGATTACACACTGCCCGCGGGCGGTGAGTTGTGGGGAGCGACGAATCGCCAAGGCCGCCTCCCGCGTTTGCTCGCGCCAAAGTGCGAACTCAAAGTAGGCAATACGCTTCTCCGGGCCAGGGGCACTCCGGGCGTAAGCGCGCCAAAAACGTGTGACGCCAAAAAAAGCATATATGCCGTGGAGTAGCGCGCCGAGCGGGCGAGGGTCATCTCGCCATGGGGCGTAGAACAAATCGGCCGATGTGTCGGAATACAAATCAGTCAGACGAATCAAACCGTTGAGTTTCATGTGTTGAAATTCGTGCACGAGAGTCGCGCTGAGTTGTGCGGCATTTACTGGTGTCGAAGATGCCAGGCAACCTAACGCCTCGCTTGACGAGCCGCTGAGATATTGGTGGGGCTCTGTGGATCCCAGCGGTACGAGAGTGCGGACACCACTCGCCAGTGCCCGTGCGTAGTCAGGGTCTACTTCGTTAAGTAAATCCCACGCTTGGCTGATCAAGATATTCCATTGTATTAACTGATCATGGTCGAGACGATCCGCCGGAACGGGGCCGCCCATAACTCTGTATGGGTCGATATCATCAATTACAAGGGTGAGAGTACGACTAGCCGATTCGACCCGTATGCAGCGTAGACTCTCCCATCCATTTCGATCCTCGATGAGCGGACGAGAGATCTCAGTAATTCCGGCATCGCTCTCGAGCCGAAGACTACTGTTTTCGAATATTGCTACTACGGTCTCCCATCCCTGACAATCGTGAAGGAGCGCGCGGCCTAGGGTAGGAAGAGTGACAAGACCTTCATGTAAGACAAGCTTGATTCGAAAGTTCATCCCCGCTCGTGCTGCACTAGCTGCCGCTATCGAGTGGAGGTAACCTATCTCCACCCACAACGGCCAGTCGCCGTCGACAAGGCCTTGGAATCTACGCAAGAGTCTGCAAGCCCAGGTTCCAACATTCGGGTAGGCAAGTACATGAGCAACCTGGTATTGTGACCGTATTTGGGCGTCTTCAAGCAACTGCCATGCTTCATCGACGGAGGGCAATGGCCAAGCCATATCCCAACGATCGCGCGCCAGATCAAGAACGGCGCGCAGCAGACCTAGCCGCCAGCTATAGTCAGCCGCCTTTAGATACCGAACGGTGGTCTCATCACCACCTCCAGCCGCAAGAGCCGCGAAATGGGCGGCCGGCAGTGAATGGGTTCGCGGTTCGACCACCTCAAAGGGCTGAGGACTAGAGCCAGAGAGTCGAATTGGCAGACTTCCAGATTCCGATATCAATTCTCTTCACCAGTCGGGCTTGAATTAATATCCTTATCATATCTCAAATTAGACTCACTAGCCGACGATTCTGAATCTGCCGATAGCTCACCATCGGCATCTTTATTTTGTCCATCAGGAGAGTCCTTTTTTTGTCGTCGATTTCTTAGTCTAAACATCGGCTCTGGATATGAATCATACTCCCACGAGCCGCCACTGGAATACCCCCCCCAAGGATTTTTGGGTCTAGAGACGGCCGTCAGAATCTTGTCGAGCATCCTTGTTATACCATTATTGGTAGCCAATCGAATATCGACTAGAGATGCTTCGGTCAAATCTGCTATGTCTGATTTTAAACAACTATCATCATTGCTTTTCATGGATTCTCCTCGAAATTATAGGATTCAGATTCATCCTGACCATGACTGTATCTGGATGGTCGACACCGCACGTCGCCTCAGCGATGGATAATGCCCGTTCCAGCATCGTCCGCTCAGCTAGGGAATCGCCCAGCTCGCCTAGGATGAGCGCCAGGTTGTTCAGATGGGAAGCGATGGAA
>NZ_CAKJTM010000016.1:55404-69069 GCF_917627345.1 Protofrankia sp. CiP3
GTAGTACGCCAGCGAGGTTACGTAGGCGGGTAGCTACGACGTTGTGTTTTCGACCATATGTATCTTCAGCGATCGCCAGCGCTCGTTCAAATAACGGCCGGGCTTCATTCGGCCGACCGAGGTCTTGTAGTGTACGAGCGAGGTTGCTTAGATTGGTCGCTACAGCAGGATGATTCGAGTCAAGAGTGGATTCAGCGATGCAGCAAGCGCGTTGGATCATAGAATGTGCGTCCTGCAAACGGCCGAGATCGTGAAGTACGCCAGCAAGATTGTCCATATAGCGGGCGACTTCTGAGTGGTTAGATCCATATGTGGCCTGGCAGATTTCTAAGGCCCGCTCGAAGACGTGGGCTGCTTTATTCAGATGGCCTAGATCCTGGAGTACCGCACCAAGATTACTAAGATCGCTGGCGACCTCTATATGGGTGGGACCATAAATATCCTCGGTAATCGTCAAAGCACGTTCAAACAGAATGCGAGCGTCCTTCGGTCGACCTAAATCCTGGAGTGCCCGGGCAACATGACCTAGTAGGCTTGCGAAGTCGGGCTCATCGGGTTCATAGCTCACCTCACCTATTGCGAGTGCGCGCTCAAAGAGTGGCCATGCGTCGCGAAACTGACCAAGATACTGAAGATACAGAGCCGCGTGATCATACAGCCATACAAGACTCGGTGAAGGTGCGACCGCTTGTCCGTCGGCTGTCCCCAGCACAGCTAGGATATGCGGAAGAAACGGACGCCAGTGTGGCCAAGAGTTTGGGTTCTGCAAATCGGCAGGAAGATGATTGACAAATAGCTTCACCAATACCGTCAAATGGTGAGAATCCGCATGCCCAAGGCGATCATTATCGATGCACTGACTACTTGAATCCGCCCTCTTTTGATATCGACCGTCAGAATGACGGTAGCGAACCACAGCTTGGACGAGACGGTGGACCTGAATGCTTCCATCGGTACGGCGGACTAGGCTGTACTGTAGGAGCGCGCCGATAATCTCATCGAGTTCAGCCGCGGGGTCCGGGCTGTCGGAGAGTACCGGGCCGAGCGGAGACGGCAGCTGATCCGTGTGGTCTGCGAACAGCCCGAGCGGAATAGGGGCAGGACTACAGAGAGAAGCAAGCTCAAGAAGAAACACGGCGGCAGGCGCAACGTCGCGCAACCGGTCCAAGGCCAGCGACCAGGCAGTGTCGACAGTCCCGCCATAAGCTAGGTCAACGCCCTTTGTAAGCATCTGACCGCGGCGAGCTCGAAACCTACGTAAGTAAACTTCGGGAGGAATTCGGGTCTGCTCCAGGTATGCGGCGGCCTGCTCGAGCGCAAGCGGTAGTCGACCCAACTCGGTTGCAATCTCATAGGCGAGACGGTGGTCCAGTTCGGAGATACGGCTATGTAGAAACTGCACTGCCTCTTCCGGGCTCAGTACATCCACGTAGACTGAAGTGGCGAGAGCTGCCCAGGTTGGTGTACGTGACGTGATGAGCACATGCCCTGCTCCACCTGGGAGCCAGCGCCGTACTGCCATGGGATCCTCGGCATTATCGAAAATCAACAGCCAGGATCGATCCCGGCGTAGGGCATCTCGCACGGCGTCTGCATCATCGATGGTCACTCCACTGACGGGTAGATTTAGCCGGGGAGCCAGCGCAGCGATTTGCTCAGCTAACACTGCTGTCTGCTCGGCATCGACCCACCATACGAGAGCGTACTCCGTGGCGTGACGATAGATGTATTCCACCGCAAGTTGGCTCTTGCCTACTCCGCCTAGACCGTGTAAGGCGGTAACGGCCAACGTGCGCTCCTGCGCAAGCTGACCACGAATCTCGGCAATTAAATCCTCACGGCCACTGAACGTTGCTAGCTGCGGCGGCGCTCTCCATATTGCCGGCAGAGAACCCGATTCCGAATCGCCACGGGACCGCAAGGCACCTGGAAACGGCGGTTTTTCTGTCCCTTCCGTAACCTTACCAGGGAAGGATGGCGGTGCATCCGGTTGGTTTCTTCCGGATGCAGCTGACTTCGTCATCGCTGCCAACCGAGAAGATGCTTCTTCCTCTCCAATCCCAAACAGGTCTGTATAAATGATACCATCGAACGGCGGCGGAAGAATAAACTCCACTACCCGCACCGGAAGCAGTCGCCGATCCTTCCCCTGAAGGTCGCCACGCCATGCTGCTTGCCATTCCTCCGCACACGTTTCCGAGGCCAGGTAGTCTTGGGAAACGATCGAGACAGTGCGGACTGATCGAGCTATCCCCGCCGCCATGCGTTCCGCCCAATGCATCCCCGCTACGATATCCGACTGAATCAGAACTCGGTATCCCGCTTCCGTAAGCTGCCAGGCCACCCACTCGGCCCACTCGCGATCGACTCGCGTGTACGAGACGAAGAAGTCCCAGTCGTGCGGGCGGGAGCCGTCGTCGGTCACAGTTCTAGGGTAATCATTCAGGCGGTGCGCTGAGGGTTGCGGTTCGCGTGGTGTGGCGGGACTGTCAACTTCCGACTCTGGTGCGCATTCTGCGGTGACTCAACGTGAGCAGCTGCCTGAATATCCGTTTTACCCGATATAATATGATTTTTATCTATCACGCCGTGAATCGTCGAGCTTCGGGTCGACGCCGAGCTGCCCGGCTTGACCAATTGGACGGCCGACCGGCACCCGTCCGTCGGCGATTGCGTTCCGCTACTATCAGATGTACGCCAGAGTCTTTCTTCTGTTTTCGGTGGGTGGTGCGTGAGCGAGGCGAAACACCCCCCGCAACCCCCGGCAGAGGCCGAAAAACTGCCTCCCACCTGCGGAGACTGGTGCGGGTGGTTGGCCTGAAGACCCCCCGCAGTGCCGCACAACCCCCCGCAAGATCAGAAATCTGCGGAGGGTAACCCCCCGCAGCGAAAACCGTTGCAGCACAGGGACTTCTAGCCATTTGCGGGGGGTTGCGGGGGGTTGTTGCCGGTCGTCTGGGAAAACGGATGGATTTGAAGAGAAACCCCATGATCATATGCTGGCATTGGAGCGGAAGAGGACCGGCTACCGGCTTGCGGCGTGACTCTGCGTGCCTACCATGAGGTAGGTGCCCCATCGACGGGCAGACGGATATCCGTCTTCCTCGATCACGCTCAAGCACGGGTGAAGCCATCGATCAGCAAGACTGCGCCGTAGTAATGGCCGACATGACGGCATGACCGAGATGGGGATCTGACCACAGACGGCGTTTCGCGACCCCGGTCCTGCCGCTGGAAACGGCGACAGGCAGAGGAGCGTCAGGATGCCTTGGCTGCCTTTGGACGGGCCGGGAGCCCGGCGGTCAGGACGGCAGCAGCGCGGCGATCCGCTTCACTGGTCCGGTGGGCGTAGATGCGCAGGGTCGTCGCCCCGCCTGAACCATGGCCAAGCCGTCCGGCAGTCGTCCGTAGGTCGACACCAGCCGCCAGGAGCTGGGCAGCGTTGTAGTGCCTGAACGACTTGACAGTCGCCTTGACGCCAGCCTTCTCAGCCACAATCGCCACACGGTGGGTGACCGAATCTGGGTTCCAGGGCGTGCCCACGGCCGGGTCGTGCGAGAACACGAACGCGTCATCCGGCAGCTGAACGTCGATGGCCGCGAGGCAGGCGCGGACGGCATCGCGTTCCTCGGTGAGGAGCTGGCAGGTGACGTCGTCCAGCGCGAGGGTGCGCTTCTGGTGGGTCTTCGTCGCCTTGTGCAGCTTCTGCCCGCCGCGGACGGCGTAGTTCTGGGCTACGCGCATCGTGCCGCCGCCCACGTCGAGGTTGTTCCAGCGCAGTTCGCGGAGCTCGCCGCGCCGAGCGCCAGCGGTGACAACCAGCCACAAGAACACCGCCAACGGCGAGTCGAGCTCCCACGCCGTCGTCAGCAACTTCGCGACCTCCGTCGGCGACGGGGGCTCCGGTTCGACGGGGTGGGAGCGAGGGAGACGGGCTCGTTCGGCCGGGTTCTCCTCGATCCACAGATCGGCGCCAGTCCCCGAACCCAGTCCACGCGACGACCGACAGACCGCGCTTGGCGATCTATAAAGTTGCAAAACGCCTGGTAGACAAGGTTGTGCGGGAGGGGGGACTTGAACCCCCACGCCCGAAGGCGGCAGATCCTAAGTCTGCTGCGTCTGCCATTCCGCCACTCCCGCGCAGGTACCACAGTAGCGATTGGCGGCCGCTGTCCGTCCACCGGTTTTCCCGTACGCAGGAGAGGATGCGCCGCGGGGAGTCCCGGTGGGCGCCGCCGGTGGCCGCAGTCCCACCCGTGGATCGCGGCCACCGGAGACAGGGCGTGGGAGGCGGCCAGGGACTGGCGATGCGCCTGACGGCCTCCCACATCCAGCCTGCCCGCCCAGCCGTCCTACGGCCAGGGACCTCCGGCTTGGTTGCCGGGTAACTCCGGCGGGTGTGGACGGGCCTCCCGCGGCCGCGGGCAGGGTCAACCGGCCAGCTCGAGATCGCGGATGAGCTTGGCGACGTGGCCGGTCGCCCGGACGTTGTACAGCGCCTTTTCAATCTTTCCGTCGGCGTCCACCACAAAGGTCGAGCGGATCACGCCGAGGGTTTTCTTGCCGTACAGGGTCTTCTCGCCGTAGGCGCCGTAGGCCGTGAGCACCGCGCGGTCCGGGTCGGACAGCAGCGGGAACGTGAGCTTCTCGTTGTCACGGAACTTCGCCAGCTTCGCCGGCTTGTCCGGCGAGACGCCGAGCACGTCGATGCCGGCGTTGTTCAGCTGGATGAGGCTGTCCCGGAAGTCGCAGGCCTGCTTGGTGCACCCGGGCGTGGAGGCCGCCGGGTAGAAGTACACGATCACCCGTCTCCCCCGGTAGGCGGTGAGGGGGACGTTGTTGCCGTCGGCGTCGGGCAGGGTGAAGTCCGGGGCGGCGTCACCGGGAGTGAGACGGGCAACTGGGGCGGTCTCGGTCATGGTCGGAAAGCTAGTCGGACGCCCGCCCTGTCGCAAACCCGCTCGCCTGCTCCCCGGGAAGTGAGTGCTCCGCCGTTGCGTGACGGATGGCGAGCGGCTCGACCCCCGCCGCCGTCGCGACACCGACGAACGAGGTCGGATCAACCTGGCTGGCGGCCCATCTGCGTAGCTCATTCATAATCAGAACGGACAGGTCGACGTCGGCATCAGCGTCGGCGTCGGCGAACACCATGGGGTCGATCGCGACGTCCATGATGACCAGGAAGGTACGGCCGTCCCCGACGATGCGGCCGCAGCCGACCGCGCGGCCCGGTTCGTGCGCGGCCTCAACGCACAGTCCGGCGAGGCTGCCGTCAATGGCGTCCGCGGCGGCTTCGGGGCCGGGGTCGGACAGACCGCCAGCGGTGCGCAGCCGGCGCAGCTCGGCCACGTGGGGCATCCGGTGGACGACGACGAACCCGCCGACCGACACCGACAGCGATCGTGATGCGGATCTGCCGGCGGCCATCAGTCCTGGCAGTGGCTTGACGAGCGCTGGATGGGTGGTCGCCGGGCCGGGCCGGATGCCCACCACCAGCGTGTCGATCACCGTTTGCTGCCGGTCGTCCGGGTTGATCGGGTGCGGTACGCGGCCAGCTCGACTGATTCGCAGGGGCGGGCCGTCAGCCAGTTCCGTCAGCAGTTCGTCGGCGTCCAGCAGCTCGTCGGGGTCGAGCAGGCTTCCGGGATCAGCCGGTCCGCCGGGCTTGCGGCCGTCGCCGCGTTCGAGGGTGAGGGTGGCGCGATCGTGCCCGAGCACCAGCAGCGTCCCACCTGGAATGACTGCTTTCATCGCGTCATACAGGATCGTGCGCCGTTCACCAGGCGGAAGATGAAGATAGCAGATAGTAACAAGATTGTATGACATGGGCCTTGGCGTCCATTCCAGGACATCGGCTTTGATCCACTCTGGTGTCACGTCGAATCGGCGGGAGAGCTCCCGCGCCTTGCGGATCGCGACTTCCGAGAAGTCCAGGCCGGTGACCCGCCAGCCCTGCGAGGCAAGCCAGACGGCGTTGCGGCCGACCCCGCAGGCCAGATCGAGGGCGCGGCCCGGGCGCAGGCCGGCGAGCTGTTCGATCACGATCGGGTTCGGCTCGGCGGTCCACACCAGGCCGGCTCCGGTGTGCCGACGGTCCCACTGCGCGGCGTCCATAGCCGTTATCTCACCTCGTGTCGCCGCGTCCTGCCGTATCGTGCCCGAGCGCCGCGGGAGGACACAGCAGAACGCGGTGCGCTGTACCTGTGTTGCCGGGCGCTCCCACGGGTGCGTTGGTGGTTTTGCGCGCGCCCGCGGGGGACTATCCGGTGGGTGTGGCGTTACCGCCGCTGCCGCCGCCGGCAGCGGCCACCGCGTCGGTGAAGCCCTGCGGTGTCAGGGCCTGCGCGGCAAGCTCGCTGCCATTGACGAACACGGTCGGGGTGCCGGTCACACCGTGCTTGGACGCGTTGTCCTCCACCTTCGCGACATAGCCTTTGTACGTGCCGTTGTTCACCGCGCCGGTGAATGCCGGGGAAGTCAGCCCGACCCTGTCGCCGAGTTCGATCAATGTGGCGTTGGTGAAACCGCCGGTCCGCTCGCGTGGCTGATTGGCGTAGAGAATGTCATGGTATTCTTTGAACTTGTTCTCCTGGGCGGCGGCAGCGCCGGCATTCGCGGCCCGGACGGACTCCGGCCCGAGAAACGACATCATGTGGTAGACAGCCCTGATTTTCCCGCTGTCGATCATTTGCTGGATGGTGCCGCCAAGCGATGTCTCGAGATTTTCACAGACAGGGCACTGAAAGTCTTCGTAGAAATCGACGGTGACCGCGGCGGCTGCTTTTCCGACGACGATTCCGTTGTCGCTGCCGGTCGCGTTCGCCGGCACCATGACAGGCGTTGATACCGCTCGGCTGTTCTGGATGACAAAGCCGATCACGCCGACCAGGGCGAGCACGGCCACGACAGCGAAAGCGATGATCATACGTTGGCGCCGCCGGGCGCGCGCGATTTCGGCGGCTCGGGCCGCGGCGGCCTTCTCTCGCCGGGCTTCATCGCGGCCCGCGGGCCGGCGTCCGGCCGGGGCGTCTTTCTGCCGGCCCTTGTCTGACGTGGCGCTCATGAGCTCTCCTGGAACGGTCGGTCGAGGAGGCGGTCGAGAGCCAGCACGCTGTACGGCCAGCTCACCAGCAGGCCACTTGCGAGCAGGAGCAGGCTGTCCCGCACGATTTCCTCGGTGTAGTGGGTGGGTGCGCCCGCTGTCAGGTCGCCGCCAGCGGAGAAACAGCCGCACTCAATGTGCAGACCGCGTGCCGCCGCGGCTGTGATCGCCGCGATGTAGGTGGCGAGCAGCAGCGTGGACACGACAGCACCAACCCGCACGGTCAGCCCCACGAGCAGCAGCAACCCGAGGGCGATCTCAACGAACGGGACCGCATAGGCAACCGGATGGACGAAGGATTCGGGCAGAATGCGGAAGGCCCGGACCGAACGCACCATTCCCTGCGGATCGTTGATTTTCAGGATGCCGGCGGCGAGCCAGAGCGCGGCCAGGCCGAATCGCAGGACGGTCGCGAGTGCCCGTATGACCCGTGGACCGGTGAGCCAGGGCTGGGCCGGTGCCCGGACGGCCATAATCATTTCTGGAGCGGCGCTGCCTGAGACGTCGCCATCCGGAATGTTCACAGGGCTGTCCGCTTTCCGTTCCCCTGTCACGAGGTCACCTGTTCCGTGGGTCACGTCGTCTTTCCGGTGTCGGCCAGGATCGGCAGGTCATGGACGTAGTCGGCGACCTGCGTTCCGGCCAGGTACAGGACGCTGGCTTTGTTGTCCTTGGTGAATGCCATGACTTGCGTACCATGCGTAACGGTATACATACCGTTCGACTGGCGGACCGGTTCCTCCAGCGGGATGCCGAGAGCGTCCGCCTGCGCGTGTACCTGCGCCAGGGTGCCTCGGACGCCCACGAAGGACGGGTCGAACTGGTTCAGCCATTGATCGAGTACGACACCGGTGTCGCGGTCGGGATCGGTGGTGACGAACACCGTCGCCACCTGCGCGCGTACCGAGGCCGGTACCACGTTGAGTGCCGCCGCGATGTCGGCCATCGTCGTCGGGCAGACATCCGGGCAGTGGGTGTAGCCGAAGAACAGCAGGGTGACCTTTCCCGCGGTCCGTGATCGCAGATCGAACGGGGCTCCGGCGGTGTCCGTCAGATTCAGGGCCGGCTTGTCGATCGGCTGAGGGAGCGCGGTTCCGCGCAGTCCCTTGGACGCCCCGGAGTCATCCAGGATGGTGACTGCTGATTCGCTGCCCGAGGAACAGCCGGCAGCGACGAGCACGAGCGCGGCCAGCGGCACGGTGGCGAGCAGCCGGCGTCGACGACGCGCGAAGTGAAAAGATAGTGGCATAACTCCTCGTACTGAGCGGAAGCCGTACGAACATCGGCAATGACCGGGACGGCGGGCCGGCCGGTGTGGGCGCCCGTGGCGGCCGGTAACGGGCAATAACCGCAATACCCGGGCATACGGCCCACCGGGGAGGACCGGGATGTTTGCGGCGTGGCCAATGTTGAGGAGCCCGCGCGGGCCGGCCTGGGTCCCGAGCGCCGCCGTGTATCCCACGGGGCCGTCGAGCCAAGGGCGCCAGCCCGCGGCCCGCCAGCCAGCGACGATCACGATCAGGCCGATCATGGCAAAGAAGCTCGGTACAAGGCCTGCTTCCGGTCCGGCCGACGGCAGACCGGCCGACGGCAGATGAGCAAGCATCGCCAGCGCGACGGATGGGACGGCGAGCCGGGCCCCCTGCCCGAGCGGTCCGCGCCAGGCCACGTTCACCGTGGACAGAGCCGGGCGAACAGCGCACCGGGGCCGCTCCTCGCCCGGACACTGTCGGCAGTTCACCCGACCAGGGTAGACAACCGATGCATGGGCCGTGCTCTTCGGCAGTCTCCGGCCGCCTCCAGCGAGGCTGGTGAGCTGTGCCGCTCCACCGCCGTTTCGCCTCGCGCTTTTGTGCCCGTTCTGGCACGATCCTCGGCAGTGCCGCGGGCCAGCCGTCGCCCCGCTCCACGATTCACCGGTTTCCGGTGATCGTGCCGCGGGCGGCCACTGGTTCCTCGGCGTCGGTCCGGCCGTTCGTGGCCGTCACGGTGTTTTCACACGGTGACGGGTATTTTCGGGTGGTCCAGTGTTGCCAGACATGCGAGTCTTCCGAGGTGCCCAGGCCAACGGGGCCAAAGATCAGGTAGGCAGTCATCGCGCGGAGGAAAGGGCGACATCGGTGCCGCAGGACCCGGCTGCCATCCAGCAGCAGATCGAGAACACCCGCGCCGAGCTGGCGGTGACTCTGGACGCGATTGCCGAGCTCGTGAGTCCCAGAAGGATCGCCGAACGGACCGGTGAGCAGATCAGGGGCCGGGTGACCGAGCTCCGTCAAAAAGTGATCTCCGGCACGTTCGCCGGGCCTGATGCGATTACCGCGGGTTTTGACGGGGATGGCGAGAAGGCTTTCGCCGTTGATGAGGCGCGAGACGGCCAGGTTCTGGCGGGCGGCACCGAATCACGTTTTGTCCTGCGACGCACCGTCCGGTGGGATCGCGTGATCATAACGGGGAGCGTCCTGCTGCTGGTTGTCGGTGCCGGCCGCCGTCGGCGCCGGCGGCGGCGAGCCTGGTGACGTCCGTGCGCGTCGTGTGATCTCCCGATGTCCGGAGGCGATGGGCGGGAGGGCCGGTGTCTGTTCCGTCAGGCCGGCTTGTGCTGATCCGCCATGGCGAGACCGCCTGGAGCCGGTCCGGCCAGCACACCGGTGTGACAGACGTGCCGCTTACCCCGGACGGGGAGAAGCAGGCCGTCCGCCTCGCCGGCAGGCTCGCGCCCTGGTCCTTCCTGCTGGTCGCGGCGAGCCCGAAGCGGCGTGCCCTGCGGACGGCCGAACTCGCCGGCCTCACCCGCGTGGCTGACCCGGCCGGCCGCGCCGACGCCGCCGACGCCGCCGGTGCCGGCGTGGGAGTGGCCCGGCTCGAGCACTGGGATGATCTTGTTGAATGGAACTACGGAGAGTTCGAGGGCGTCACAACGCCTGACATCCGCCGATCGGTGCCGGGGTGGACGGTGTGGAGCGGGCCCACCCCCGGGGGCGAGACCCCCGCGCAGGTCGGTAGCCGCGCTGATCGGGTGATCGGACGTGTCCTGCCGTACCTGGAACGAGGTGATGTGGCCCTGGTCGGGCATGGCCACATGCTGCGGGTGCTGGTCGTGCGCTGGCTGGAGCTGGATCCGGCTTTCGGTGCCCGTTTCGTCCTCGATGCCGGCGGGCTGTCCATCCTCGGGCATGAGCACGAGACACGTGCGGTCCTGCGCCTGAACGAGCCGGCATAGAGCGTCGGATTCCGTGGCTTTCCAAGCCGCGTGGGTGGGTAGGCCTTCCTCGTCCCCCGACGTACGAGCGCCCGGCAACAGGAAGGTAGATCAAGGAACGGGGCGGCCCCGCGGTGCCGCGTCCCCCCGTTGCCGGTCGCTCCACGCAGGCCCCGTCGAGCGGCAGGGCCGCGACGACAGGACAGGAGTGAGCCTCAATGGCGGAGTCTCGACCACCTGCCAACCCGGCACCCGTCAACCCGGCACGTGCGACAACGACGGACGCGGGGATCCCGGCGCCGAGTGACGAGCATTCGCTGTCAGTCGGCCCGGATGGCCCGCTGCTGCTTCAAGATCACTATTTGCTCCAGAAGATGGCGCAGTTCAACCGGGAGCGGGTGCCCGAGCGCGTTGTCCACGCCAAAGGGGGCGGCGCGCACGGCTATTTCGAGGTGACCGCGGAGGTCACCAGGTACACCAGGGCCGCCTTCCTCTCCGAGGTGGGCAAGCGCACCGACGTGTTCGTCCGGTTCTCCACCGTGGCCGGGGAGCTTGGCAGCGCTGACACGGTCCGTGACCCGCGCGGTTTCGCGATCAAGTTCTACACCGAGGACGGCAACTACGATCTGGTCGGCAACAACACACCGATCTTCTTCGTACGTGACCCGAGCAAGTTCCAGGACTTCATCCGCTCGCAGAAGCGGCGGGCCGACACCCACCTGCGCGACAACAACATGCAGTGGGACTTCTGGACGCTGTCACCTGAGTCGGCTCACCAGGTACTGATTTTGATGAGCGATCGCGGAACGCCGCGTTCCTGGCGGCATATGAATGGTTACGGCAGCCACACCTTCATGTGGGTGAACGCGGCGCATGAACGGTTCTGGGTGAAGTATCACTTCAAGACCGAGCAGGGCATCGACAACTTCACCGACGGCGAGGCGAAGGCAACGGTTGCGATCGACCCGGACCGCCATATCCGTGATCTCGCGTCGTCGATCCACAATGGTGACTATCCGTCCTGGCGACTGGAAATTCAGCTCATGCCGTTCGCGGATGCGGCCACCTACCGTTTCAACCCCTTTGACCTGACCAAGGTCTGGCCGCATGCGGACTATCCGCCGATCACGATCGGCCGTATGGTCCTGAACCGTAACCCCGGCGACTACTTTACCGAAGTGGAGCAGGCATCCTTCGAGCCGGCCAACATGGTGCCGGGGATCGGCCCGAGCCCGGACAAGATGCTGCTTGGCCGGCTGTTCTCCTATCCGGACACGCATCGTCACCGGATTGGCCCAAATTATCTACAGCTACCGATTAATCGCCCGAAATCTCCGGTCAACTCCTACAACAAGGACGGCGCGATGCGTTACGAGCCGTCCCGCGACCCGGTGTACGCACCGAACAGCTACGGCGGGCCCAGGGCCGACACGGCCCGGTACGCCGACGACGCGGTGTGGGCGGCTGACGGCGAGTTCGTGCGGTCGGCGTACACAGCGCACCGTGACGACAGTGACTTCGGCCAGGCGGGCGCCCTGTACCGGGACGTGATGTCCGACACCGACCGCGACCATCTGGTGAGCAACATCGTCGGGCATGCATCCCAGGATGTTCAGCCCGAGGTCCAGCGGCGGGTCGTGGAGTACTGGCGTGACGTCGACCCGGACCTCGGCGCTCGGGTCGCCAAAGGACTCGGCGTCGGCTGACCTGCCGGCACCGCCCGCGACAGCGGCAACCCGCGGCCAGCGCCGCGAGGCATCGAAAACCCCGGTCGGGGCGACAGTACGAAGATCATAAAAAGGAGATCACAGTACGTCGCGGCGGCGCAGGGCGGTCAGCGTCACCATCCCGGGCAGCACCGGAAGCCAGTAGCTGATCAGTCTGTACACGAGAACAGCGGCGAGCATGGACGCGGCGTCGCCCCCGACAGCGGTGAGACCGAGGGCGAGCGCCGGCTCGAGCGCCCCGACGTTGCCCGCCGTCGGCACGGCTCCGGCCACTGCCGCACCGATCAGGTAGATCGTCGCGATGGACAGCAACGTCCCAGAGCCGTTGAACGCCCAGACGCACGAAGCCAACGCCACGATCTGGGTGGTTTTGATGCCGGCGGCGGAGGCGAGCAGGATCGCGGTCCGCCGCGGGGAACGGGCGAGCAGCAGGAGATGCCTGCCGGTGGCCGCCAGCGGAGGCTTCAGTCGGTTCCGGATCCGGGGGTGCGCACCGAGCATGGCGCAGGCAAGCAGGCAGCCCGCGACGCACCCGAAGGCCGGCCTGGAACTCATGTGCCGATTGATCATCTCAACGGGCGCGCTCATCGCGTTTCCGGCGCCTGGACCGTTCGCCAGCCCGGTGACAAGCACGATTCCGGCCACATGCGCAAGCGCTACGACAACCTTCACCGCGGCGACGGCACCCAGCCCGGCTGACCGGGTGAGCCGTTGGCGTTCCAGGTAGCGCACGTTCACCGCGATCGCTCCAAGGCCCGCCGGTAGTAACCGGTTCGCAGCCGCGGCCGCGAGCTGCACCCCTGTCGCCGTATGCAGCCGCAGCGGCAGCCCGCTGGCCGCGCGTAGGGCCAGCGCGTTGGCCAGGAAGAACAGGGCGGAGGCGAGCCCGCACACCACAAGCCAGGGCCAGGCGGGAGCCGCGACGTTCGACAGCTTGGCGGTTACCTCGGTGCGAAACCTGGTCACAAGCAGCAGGGCCATCGGGATCGCGATGGCGATCCCGATCAGCGCGCGGGGCTGGCGCGGCCATCCCACGCGAACACGAGGCCAATGCGGCCGCAGCGCCGCCGACGAAAGCGAGTCCAGCGCACACGCACCGGACGCATCCCGCGGGTGGGTAATGCGCTGGTGGGGAATGGCGACCGGAGGCAGCACGACGGCGGTCCCGTCAGCCGCTGTCGCGGGACCCGCTTTTTCGGCGGCTATCCAGCCTGGCGTCATGGCGTCAGGGTAGATCGAGATTCATAACGGATGCTGAACAACGTACATCCGGCGCGCGGACCTTCATTCAAGGGGTTCGGTGGACAGCGTGCCGCGCACCGGCCAGGCAGCCGGTTTGGCCGGAAATAGCATGAAATAAACCACATCTTTGCTGTTCCCCGAGTGGGATGCGTCACTCTGGCCGATCGTGATCAGATCACGACATGATACGCATATGGCCGGTGTGTATCCGTTGCGCGACCCGGTTGCTTCCTGAAATCCCAACATCCGGCAACGGACCGTCGGTGGCTGGCGAAAGGCCAGGCTCCGACAGATTCGCGTGTCCCGTCAACAATCACCCTGGACGGTACGGAAACGGCTTTCGGCGCATTGGCGAACGGCCGTACCGTGCTTAGTGGTCGGCGCCGGAAGTTCAT
>NZ_CAKJTM010000016.1:69742-101178 GCF_917627345.1 Protofrankia sp. CiP3
GACCACTTAGAGCGACCGGCAATAGGGGCGCGGCGTCGCGGGGCTGGGGCACGCACCTCGCCGCGTTGTCGTCAACGTCATGAGCCGCTGCCGGCGCGCCCCGCGGTACGCCGGTACCGAGAAATTGCGGGTGGAACTGTTCGGCCGTGGTTTTACCGTGATCGGTTTTCCGCGCAACCAGGCTGGTGGCGTGCCCACAGGCCGGGGCTGCGGGTCGGTGCGGTACGCCGGGCTGCGACGCTGATGGGCCGGCTCACCGCTGGCCCACCGCCGGCCCGGCCCATCAGCTACCGAACGCTCTACATCTCACCGTATGGCGGACCGGCCGCCCGCCCACACCAACGCGGCATCCGGCGACATCCGGATCCCAGCCGTCGCGGCGATGTCCACGAAGAAGAAAAGTGGCGTGACCTGGTAATCATGCCAACCGTTCTCAACCGCGAACAGTTCCGCTGACTCGGCCGAACCAAAGGTGACCGTCGCGTCACGAATCTGCCGCGTCTCCCCCGACTCAAAACGAATGACCCCGTACAGGACGGGCAGCTGCCCGCGCTCAGCCCCGCCGTCGCCGGTCCCGTCGTCACCGTCGTCACCGTCGTCCGCGTTCGCGCTGGTTGCCGCCACCGGCCCCACCGCCTCCTCCCAGTCGTTCGTTCGGTACCCCCGCATCGCATGCCAGGCGCGCGCTGCCGGCACACCCGGTCGGCCCCGACACGCCCCAATGGCCCGAGCACGACGCGGCTTGGCGTCCCGTCTCATCTCGCCAAAAGACAAGATTCACTATGCAAGAGTCGTCTGATCATGTGATAACCGCGTTACCCGCAGGTGACCACCACGTACGGATCAGTGGGCGAGGCCGGTACAGCCGGGCGTACCGCCTGGGACAGCGGGCAGACCAGGCTGTACGCGCCGGCGGGTGGGCGTCACGGGAGCGGCGCGGGTTCCCCAGAGGCCTACGCGGGCCCGAGACAGGCCCAGCCGATCCAGCGGCGGACCTCAACGAGAATGACCCGGCCCACCGGCCGGCGCTCGCGGTACTGATCGTATTTTGCCACCAGCTGGTCAATCGCGTCATGCCAGGCGGATCCGTCATCGAGAATGCGGGCGACGCCGTCGGCTCGAGCCCACCACAGCAGGTTCCAGTCGTCCGCGTAGTAATCGACGATCAGGCTGACCCTCGGATTGACCGCGATGTCGGCCAAGCGACGCAGAGCCATCGACCGTTTGGGCTTGTGGTCCACCACGGTCACGATCACATCGTCGTGCAGTGCGAAGGTGATGGGCACCAGGTGGGGCTGCCCGCTCGCGTCCGCCGTGGCCAGCCGGGCAACCCCAGCGGCGGCAAACCGGCCGCGTACCTCATCGGCGTCCAGGTTCATCCCTCATACCTACCGCCCCCGTACCTGCCGCGATACCTGCCGCGAGCGGTCAGGCCCCACCTGGGGCGCGGACAGCCGGACGAGACAATAAGCGCATGGCTGACGCGGACGTGACAACCTCGCCGCATGGGGTGCGGATCCGGGTGAACAAGACAGGGCCAGGCGTGCATGCCGCCCTCGACCCGGACCGCAGGGCGGAGTTCGAGGCGGAGTTCCGGAACGCGCTGGCGCACGCCGACGACCAGTCCGACCTGGATGCCGTCCAGGATGTGGTCGAACGGTGGTGGCCGGCGGCAGTGCTGTGCGCCAACCCGGAGATCCAGGAAGAGATCAGCATGGGCCGCTGCCGCGCGGCGGACGATGCCCACACGGTGTTCGGCCATCTCACCAGCCACCCGCACCCGCGTCCGGAGGACGCCGATACGGCGGTAGGCAGTTGATCCAACCGCGATCAGGCCGGCTGCTGGCACACCACCATGACCATCACCAGTTCAGGACCCGAGCTCAGGACTCACAGCCCCGCCGGAGATCGTCGTCAGCTTCCGCGCCTGAGCGCCGCCAGCGCCCGGCGCGCCAAAGATCGCGCACCCATGACTCAGACCAGTGCACACCGAGGGTGATCGAGGACGCGACTGGGGTGTCACGAGTCGGGGACGGATGGGAACGACCCGGACACCTCAGCCGCGTCCTTAACCTACCCTGCCGATAGCAAATAGTCACTGATCGATTACAGGTGGTTCTAGCTTACACGGCAATTGGCCTCCATGTACCCGTTTTGGCGTGGTCTACTGCCATGTCTTTTGCCGGATTTCACCGCCGCCTGCGCAGTGACGGGAAGTCAATCACGGAACGTGTCCAAATCTCCGCTAACAGATCGCCAGATATAACTCTCCGGACATGTCCGGCCGCTCCCCGAAGATGGGCGGAGAGCGGCCGGCGGAAGCCGCTCAGACGCCCAGCTGCCCCCGCAGGACGCCCGCGAGCTCTGCGAACGCCCGTCCCCGATGACTGATGGCGTCCTTCTCGGCCGGGCTGAGTTCCGCGCTGGTCCGCTCCTCGCCGTCCGGCACGAACAACGGGTCGTAACCGAAACCGCCGGTCCCGCGCGCCGCGGTCAGCAGCCGTCCGCGCATCTCGCCGTGCACGACCTGTTCGCTGCCGCCCGGAGTCACCAGGGCCGCCGCGCACACGAACACCGCGCCGCGCCGCGCCGCGGGCACATCGGCCAGCTGGGCCAGCAGGAGCACGTTGTTGGCGGCGTCCCGCTCTGCCGGGGACGACCGCGGCCGCGACCCGGCCCAGCGCGCGGACAGCACCCCGGGCATCCCGTTGAGGGCATCGACCGCAAGCCCTGAATCGTCCGCCACGGCGGGCAGACCGGTGACCCGTACCGCGTCCCGCGCCTTGATCAGGGCATTTTCGGCAAAGGTGGCCCCGGTCTCGGGAACCTCCGGGCCATCGGGCAACGCCAGCAGCTCGATGGCCAGCCCCGTGGCCGCGAGAACACGGCCCAGCTCAACGATCTTGGCGTTATTGCGGCTCGCCAATACGACACAGGCAGGCCCGACCGCACCGCGCGCAAGGTCTCCATCCGCAATCATCGGCGATCACCGGGCGGACGCGCGGGACGCGGGACGCGGCCCTCCCGACGGCACCGGACGCACCTGGGCGAGTGCCGCCCGCTGGATGTCGGTCAGCTGTGCGCACCCCCGGACGGCCAGATCAAGCAGCTGGTCGAGCATGGCCCGGTCGAACGGCATGCCCTCCGCCGTACCCTGGACCTCCACAAAGCCGGCGTCGCCCGTGCAGACCACGTTCATGTCGGTATCGGCACCGGCGTCCTCGTCATAGGCGAGGTCCAGCACGGACTCACCGCCGACGACGCCGACGCTCACCGCGGCCACACTGCGGATCATCGCATCCGGGCGGCCCAGCCAGGCGCACGCGTCGGACAAAGCCACATAGGCGCCGGTGATGGAGGCGGTACGGGTACCGCCGTCGGCCACCAGGACGTCACAGTCGATCGCAATCGTGTTCTCGCCGAGGAGCTTGAGATCGATGCAGACGCGCAGGCTGCGGCCGATCAGCCGGGAGATCTCATGAGTCCGGCCACCGATGCGGCCCCGCACCGACTCACGGTCATTGCGGGTGTTCGTCGCCCGCGGCAACATCGCGTACTCCGCGGTCACCCAGCCCAAGCCGCTGCCCTTACGCCAGCGTGGTACGCCCTCGGTCACGGACGCGGCACACAACACCCGCGTCCGCCCGAATTCGATCAATACCGAACCCTCAGCATGGTCCTGCCAGCCACGAGTGATCATTACTGGGCGAAGTTCGTCGAATGTCCTGCCGTCGGAACGCTTCACGACGACTGACCCTACCGGCAGGCTCTAAGTGGTCGGCGCCGGAAGTTCTTCCAGGGCCTGCCGGCGCCAGGCGGCGCCTCACCTCGTTGTCGTCGGCCCCGGTAGAACACCGAACACCGCTACCGGGGCCTCCTCCGCCTCGCGACGCATCCACCTGGCATCCGACAACCCCCGAAGGACTTCCAGCGCCGACCACCAAGCGGACATCACAGCCATGGCGGGCGGCATCCCACGGATGGCGACGCCGGCCCGCCGCGTCCAGGCGGCCCCTGGCCGCGTTCTCGGCCACACCGATACACCTCATCCGGTATCGGTGTGGCCCGCGGCCCTGCCAGCAACCACCTGGACGCGGCTCCCTGCCGGCTAGATCTCGTAGACGGCGCCGGTCTCAGCGAGGCTCAGCGGGCCGTCGAACGTGCCCGCCGCCTCCTCCTGGCTACGCTGCGTGTCGCCCCAGGGCACGAGATGGGTGAGCACGAGGCGCCCGACGTCCGCCTTGGTGGCGTGCTCCCCCGCCTCGCGGCCCGACAGGTGAATGCCCGGCGGGTTGTCCTGGACATCCAGGTAAGCGGCTTCGCACAGGAACAGGTCAGCCTCCCGGGCAAGCTGGAGAAGCTGATCGCAGGCGCTGGTGTCACCCGAGTAGGTCAGCGAGCGCCCGTCGGCTGTCAAGCGCATGCCGAAGGCCTCAACCGGATGCGACACCCTTTCCAGATCGATCCGGAAAGGACCCACGTTCAACCGTCCCGGACTGATCGTCTGAAAATCGTAGATATCAGCCAGAGAATCATCGGGCCAACGCTCGAACGCCGCGCACAGGCGTTCCTGGGTATTGATCGGCCCGTAGACCGGAAGCTTCGGGGGCATCCCCTCGGGATGATAACGACGGGCGTAGGCATTCACCACCAGATCGAGGCAGTGGTCGCCATGCAGATGGGAAATGAGCACCGCGTCGACGTCCCGCAGGTCACAGTGCCGCTGCAGTTCGCCCATGGACCCGTTCCCGGCGTCCACCACGAGCCGGAAGCCGCCGGACTCGATCAGATAGGACGAACACGCCGACCGGGGCCCCGGATAGGTGCCCGAACATCCCAGCACGGTGAGCTTCATCGGGTCACCCCCGATCCCGCCGACCGGGCTCCCGCCACGACGGGCCGGGGCCACGCCGCCGTACCGAACCGGGCCGGCTCCCGGCGGGGACCCTGCACGATTTCTTGCCTGCTGCTCGCCAATGTGACGCCCTCTCCCATAAAAAAGCCGATGACGCCGGTCAACAAAGGATAACGGGTGCAACCCGGGATTATTGTGTCCACATCGACTTCCTGAAATGGCGCCAGATAAGCCCTGGTCAGTTCCGGCAACTGTCGGCTGTCCGTCTCACCACGTTCGATCACGTCCATGAAAGCGGGGCGGGTTACGCCCGTACGCCGGGCGGCAGCCCTGGTTGGGGAGGCATGCGCACGGGCACCACCGGCGCCCGCAACGGCCATACGAGGGGTCACCTCAATCGGCCGGATGTCACCGGGTCCCCCGCCGCCGCACCGCCTGGCCGCGGGACCGTCGGCCGACCGGCCTGGCTCGGCCGACGGCCGTGATCCGCTGGGACCGAGCCGCATGCCAGCGGCGGGACGACCGGTGGAGCCGGGCGGAAGCTGATCGAGCATCGCCCGCACACCGACGTAGCCGTCGCCCGCGCTGTCGAATACCCCGATGGGCGCGCCGCTCATGAGCGATCAGACTAAGCCCGAAATCCTGTTTTCACCCTGTGGCAGTGGTCACGATACCCCTGTCGAATTTTGGACACCCCGATCCGCGTAGGCATCCCAACGGCTCCCGGGCCACGGGACAGAAAATCGTGACCATTACCACATCGGATCGATGGGCCGGTGCGCCCGCGCATCTTCCGATCATGCCCAGAGCTGGCCCTCCAACGCCGCCTCAGCCTCCTCCAGGGTGCCCGCGTAGGCGCCGGTGGACAGGTACTTCCAGCCACCGTCACAGACGATGATGGCGATATCGGCACGCTGCCCGGCCCGCACGCACTTCTCTGCCTCGATCAGGGCCGCATGCAGGATGCATCCCGTCGAGATCCCAGCGAAGATCCCTTCCATCTCGACCAGCTCCCTGGTCCGACGCAGTGACTCTTTTGGGCCCACGGATATACGGGTAGTAAGTACACTCTCGTCGTAAAGCTCGGGAATGAATCCTTCATCAATGTTACGGAGACCGTAGACAATCTCGCCGTACCGGGGTTCCGCGGCGATGATCCGGATACCAGGTACCCGTTCGCCGAGGAAACGTCCGGTGCCCATCAGCGTCCCGGTGGTGCCGAGACCCGCGACAAAGTGGGTGATGGTCGGGAGATCTTCGAGAAGCTCCGGCCCGGTCGTCTCATAATGCGCCTGCGCGTTCGCCGGGTTGCCGTACTGGTAAAGCATCACCCACTCGGGATGTTCAGCCGCCAGCCGCTTGGCTACGGCGACGGCCTCGTTCGAGCCGCCGGCCGCGGGTGAGTAGACGATCTCGGCACCCCACATGGCGAGCAGCTGGCGCCGCTCGACAGAGGTGTTCTCGGGCATCACACAGATCAGTCGGTAGCCACGCTGGCGACAGACCATGGCCAGCGAGATGCCGGTGTTGCCCGAGGTCGGCTCGAGGACGGTCGCGCCGGACGCGAGGATGCCGCGCTTCTCCCCATCCATGATCATCCATAGGGCCGCGCGGTCCTTGATGGAACCGGTCGGGTTGTCCTGTTCCAGCTTGGCCCACAGGCGGACGTCCGGTGACGGTGACAGCCTCGGCAGACCCACCAGCGGGGTGCGGCCGACCGAGTCCACCAGAGAGTCGAAACGCATCGGTTCCGCTGACCTACCTGCCTGCTAGTCGGCCAACGGCGGCTCGATCATCGGTGGCGCCCCCGGCGACGGCGGGCAGGATGGTTATGCTGTCACCATCGGTGATCTTTGCGTCGAGACCACCGAGGAAACGGACGTCCTCGTCGTTGACGTAGATGTTCACGAAGCGATGCAGCTCACCACCGCCGTCCGCGGAGACGAGCCGGCCTCGCAGACCCGGGAAACGGCTGTCGATGTCGGTGAACAGCGCGTCGAGGGTGCCACCGGCGCCCTCGACGACCTTGGACCCACCCGTGTAGCTGCGCAGGATCGTCGGAACGCGGACCTGGACTGCCATTGGTGCTCCTCTCGGTGTTACACGATGTTGCTCAGTGTGGCTCGGCGCCGCCGGACACGGCCGAGTTCTTCATCATCTCCGCTGGGGCGACGCGTCCTATACCACAACAACAGACGTCCGCATCGGTGTGACAGCCACGCGGGGAACCGACGGGAGGGGTATGAGGATCCCGACCAGTTCGCCCGGGGCCGCCGCGCGCGGGCACGGCTGGCTCGCCGCCACGCTGGGGGGCACGCCAGCCACCCAGCGCGTCGCATACCTCAGACGATTTCCACGGGTTCCTCTGTGACGGTTCCGTCGACGATGCGATACGACCGGACCTCGGTGTGCTCGGGATCACGGGTGGACGCGAGGACATAATGGGCATTCGGTTCCGAGGCCAGCGAGATGTCCGTCCGGGACGGGTACGCCTCGGTTGCGGTATGTGAATGATAGATCACCACCGGCTCTTCGTCCCGGTCGTCCATCACACGCCAGACCTTAAGCTGCTCGATGGAGTCGAACTGGTAGAACGTGGGCGACCGCTCCGCGTTCCGCATCGCCACGAAACGCTCCGGCCGGTCCGAACCGGCCGGCCCCGCCACAATCCCACAGGCCTCGTCGGGGTGGTCTCGCCGGGCGTGGGCGACGATGGCCTCATAGACTGCTCGTTCGATACGCAGCACGGGCCCACCGTACGACGAGTGGCATCCACGGCGGGATGCCCGTCAGAGCGACATGGCGCGCAGGACCCGCCCCGCCTCACAACAGCGCATGCACAAGCTGGTTCTGCATGTCACCGAGGAACAGGTACAGCTCGACCACGGGTCTGCGTGGATCGTCACTCTCGACCGTGTAGAGGGCGTCGGCGGAGGCATCGTCGATCAGGTTGAGCCGGGTGCCGAACACCAGTCGCAGATCATTGAGGGTGACCAGCCAGTCCTGGATCTGATCATCATCGAGCAGGGTCCGCCCGCCGGTCGCGGGGACGCTGGCCAGCACCCGGCGCGCGGCGGCGCGCTTACCCGCACGGAGATCGTCCGATGTCCGCCTGCGGTAGTCGGCCCCGGCGTCGGGGTCGTCGGGGTAAGCGTCAGGCAGGAGCCGCGCCACCGCCGGATCGTCCGGCGGCGGTGGCGCGACAGCGCGCAACCCGACGATCGCCTCCAGCGGGTCGTCCACCGGCGGTGGTTCCAACAGCGCGTCGATCTGACCGATCAAATCGATCAACAGGGTCGCCTCGAGCGGACCGAGGACTACCTGGATGCCGTCTTTGGTACGACTGAAGCCGTTGGACACGTTCTCCCGCCCAAGATCGCCATTGCTCGACCGAACCCCGCCACGGGCGCGCGCAGGGTCCGCCCGGCAGCTGCGGCGCCAGTGGAAGGACGCGGCAGCCGGAAGACGCGCCGTCCGGGAAACGGGCGGTCTGGCTCCGGGCTCACCGTGCTCCATCCGGACCGGCAGTCCCGAGCCTACCCATCCCCACGCCAAACCAGCCCGGCTCGGGCCAGCCCGGCGCCCGGCGCGGCCGGCGAACAACTCCCAGACACGCCCTAGTCCTGCGCGATCGTGGCCCACAGGCCATAAGCATGCAGGCGGGTGGCGTCGCGTTCCATCTCCTCCCGGGTACCGGACGACACGGTGGCCCGTCCCTTGTGGTGCACGTCGAGCATGAGGGCCTTGGCCTTGTCCCGACTGAAACCGAACAGCTTCTGGAAGACGTAAGTCACATACGACATCAGGTTGACCGGATCATTCCAGACGATCGTGACCCAGGGCCGATCGTCCTCGGCGGTCTCGTCAACCTCTGAGATGTCCTCGGGTGCGACGGTAGCGAGTGGCACGACCCCTATTGTGACGCGCCGACGATCCGTCTTCCGCCCGACCTGTGCCACCCGTCGTTCCGCGGGTCACGGTGGATGCCCCACGAGAGCTCTCATGGCCGGCAAACCCGCACTCACGATCGATCGCGCCACGCGCCGAGAAAAACACCACGAGCTGTCGCCCATCCTGCGATCGCCCATCCTGCGATCACGGCGGGGAAGCCTTGCTGGGGGCGTACCGCTCGGGCAGCAAATGCACTCATACCGTGGCAATAGTTAACCAAAATAGTATGTTTAGTTGTATTGGGTCCCGATTTGCCTGCATCCTTGGTCACAGCTCGCCACGGCAGCCACAGAAAAGAAAACCTGATTAACAGCGACCAGCAACAGGGGACGCGACATCGCGGGGCTGGGGCACGCGCCTCGCGCCATCGCTTCCCATCCATCGCCGCGCGATACACGGGTACCCCAGCTTGTCAGTCGCCACCCACCAGGGTGGTTCCCCCACCGCCGCATGATGCACGCACCGCAATCCCGCTCCTTGCTCCGCGCCCTGTTGCCGGGCGCTCCAAAGAACCTGGCCTGACCCCCGCCCCATGAGCTTCCGCACTCGCCGAAAACGACGAGGCGCAACCCGTCTCCACTCGGCGGCCAGGCCTCGGCATGAAATGCCGCGAGCCTCGCACGACTTTTCTTCTGGATAAATCCGCACATATTTCGGCAATTCCGTTTATCACACCGCACCAGAAAGGAGAAGCTGCCATGAACGCAGGAGTCAGCTGGGGCTGAGAGCCACCGCAGGCCACGTCCACCCCGGGCCCGGGCGCATCCGGGCATATCGATGCCAACGGCAGCGGCGTCAGCCCACCTGGGCCCGAGGGGTGGTACACAATCGGGGAGTAGTGAAGGATGTCCACAGTGTGAAACCCGGAAAATACCGGAAACGGCACCGCGCGGTGGCGCAGGACCCCGGCGGCCCGGTCACAGCCCGACAGGCAGGACGGGAGCCCACATGGCCGTCGGCGCACGCTCACGGTTTCTGCCGTCCCAGTATCATCTGGTCCTCATCCTAGTCACCGGCGCCGCGGCCGGTGTCACCGCAGTCTCGCTGGCGCATCTGCTGACCGTGCCTGAACCCGTCGCGTGGTGGCGAATGGCCCTCGGGGTCGGCTGCCTCACGATCGGCCCGGTACCGCTGCTGCACGTCCGCTACGGGCATCACACCGGCGACCATGATCTCAGTGAGGCCGCTGTCGTGATCGGGCTGGCCCTGCTGCCCGCCCAGGACCTGATTGTGATCACCGCGGCCATCGTCCCGGCCGTGCACGCCGTCCTCGGCAGGCCGCCGGTGAAGGTGCTGTTCAACGGAGCCAGCGCCACGATCGGCGTGGCGGTGGCCGCGGGCGTCCTGTGGCTCCAGGGCGGGCATGCCGGGCATCTCGGCGCGACGACCGTCGTGCTCGCCACCGCGGCCGGCCTGGCCTTCTGCCTGTGGACCAGTCTGTCGGTCTCGCTGGTGATCTCCACGGCTCAGGGCATGCCCCTGCGCCGGACGCTTCGCGAGACCACGGGCATCAGCACGGTGATCGCCGCCGGTGGGATCGCGGTCGGCTGTGGGAGCGTCGCGCTCGCGTACACGAGCCCGGTCACCCTGGTCGTCCTCCCACCGGTACTGGCCAGCCTGGTCATGGTCTATCGGATGCACGTGAACTCGTCTCGGCAGCGGGACCGCTGGCGCCAGCTCAACGCCGCGGCCAAGGAACTCGCCGTACTCGACGGAGGAACCATCGAGACCGCGGCCAGCCGGATCGCCTACGAGATCTTCCAACCGGACGGTGTCGAGCTGACGGTCGACTCGGCCGCGGTGGCGCCACCACCGCAACGGGCCGACCGGCACCGGCGGGTGGACGACGTGGTGATCGCGCTGTCCGGGCCCACCGGGCAGGTCGGCGTGCTGAGGCTGCGCTTCCGCGAGCCGACGATCTGGCAGGAGCACGAACAGGCCGTCCTCGCCGCGTTCGCGAACCTCGTCGCGCTGGCTGTCGCCAACGCCAGTACGTACGCCGAAGCCCACGAGCAGGCCTGCCATGACGCGCTCACCGGGCTCGGCAACCGGCGGATGCTGCAACGGCGCACCGCCGAAGCAATCGCGGGCACCACCGCGGCCGGCCCCCGGTTCGCTCTGCTGCTGGTCGACCTCGATCGGTTCAGAGAGGTCAACGACACCCTCGGGCACGATGCCGGTGACCGTCTGCTGCGCGGCATCGCCGACCGGCTCCAGCGCGCCGTCCGCGCGGGCGATCTGGTGACGCGGGTGGGCGGCGACGAGTTCGCCGTGCTGCTGGCCGGCATCCGCGACGCCGAAGCCGCCGACACCGTCGCGGCCACCATCGCCAAGGCGCTGGCCCGGCCGGTCAGCTTCGAGGGAATGCTGCTCTCGGTGGAGGCGTCCGTCGGCGTCGCCTGCTTTCCCGAGGACGGCCGGACCGTCGACGAGCTCCTGCGCCGCGCGGATGTCGCGATGTACCAGGCGAAGCGAGCGCACAGCGGCTACCGCCGGTACCGGGCCGATGAGGACTCCTCCACGCTGGCGCACATGGAGCTGGTGGCGGACCTGCACGGCGCGCTCGCCGAAGGCGACATATCCCTGCACTACCAGCCACAGATCGACCTCGGCAGCGGCCGTATCGTCGCGGTCGAGGCCCTCGCGCGCTGGCGGCACCGGACCCGCGGCCTGCTCACTCCCGGAACCTTCATCGGCGCGGTGGAGCAGTCCGGGCTCATCGGCGACTTCACCCGCGCTGTGCTGGGGGAGGCGCTGTCCGCATGTGGACGGTGGCACGCGGACAGCGCCACCATCCGTCTCTCGGTAAACCTGTTCGCGCGTAACCTGCTGGAAGCGGATCTCGCCACCGAGATCGCGCAGCTTCTGCTCGCCAACAGCGTGCCGGCCTCAGCGCTCACGCTGGAAGTCACCGAGAGAGCGGTCGTCATGGATTTGGCGACAACCGCCCACTCCTTTGCCGCGCTCCGTGATCTCGGTGTACGCCTCGCCGTGGACGACTTCGGCACCGGGTACAGCGCCCTCAACGTGCTGAGGCAGTTCGATCCGCACGAGGTGAAAATCGACCAGTCGTTCACCGGCAACCTCACCGACAACCCTGACAACGCCGCGATCGTGCGAGCGACCATCAATCTGGCCCACGACCTCGGGCTGCAGGTTGTCGCCGAGGGTGTCGAAGATCTCGACACGATGAACGCCCTGACCGTTCTCGGCTGTGATCTTGCTCAGGGGTGGTTCATCAGGCCGCCCTGCCCAGCCGAGGAAATCACGGCGCTGCTGCGGGACGCCGGCCGGCTGACCACCCCCCGCTCGGCCGATGTGCTGCCGTTCCCCACCGCCTACCAGCGATCACACCAGCAGCGCCGCGCCCGCTCCTACCAACCGAAGGACGCGCGATCGTAGCCCTCCCCCAGGCCTCTCTCACCGCATCTCTCACGGCCCTGGGAACAGCGAGCGGGCTGGCCCGCCCCCGGACCACGAGCGCCTATCGGCCAAGGTCCCTACTCTGGTCGGAATGGCCACGTCCACATCGCCGTCCATGCGCCCCACCGCGCAGACATCGACGGCTCTGCTGACCGACCACTACGAGTTGACGATGCTGCAGGCCGCGTTATGGTCCGGAGCGGCATCGCGCCGGGTGGTCTTCGAGGTGTTCACCCGAGCGCTGCCGGCCGGCCGCCGGTTCGGTGTGGTCGCCGGCACCGGACGTCTCCTGGAGGCCCTTGAGACGTTCTGCTTCGGCCCCGATGAGCTCACCTTCCTGCGCCGCGCCGGGATCGTGGACGCGGCCACCACCGACTATCTGGCCGCGTACCGGTTCGGCGGGGACATCCACGGCCTCGCCGAGGGCGAGCCGTTCATGCCGAACACCCCGGTGCTGGTCGTAGAAGGAACCTTCGCTGAATGCGTCCTGCTGGAGACGCTGGTGCTGTCCGTGCTCAACCACGACAGCGCGATCGCCGGCGCGGGTGCGCGGATGGTCGCCGCGGCGGCGGGACGGCCCTGCATCGACATGGGTTCACGCCGTGCCCATGAGCAGGCCGCCGTTGCCGCGGCCAGGGCCGCCTACCTGGTCGGGTTCACCGCCACCTCGAACCTGGAAGCGGCCCGGCGGTGGGATATCCCGAGCAGCGGGACGGCCGCGCACGCGTTCACCCTCGTCCACCCGTCCGAACAGGTGGCGTTCGCCGCCCAGATCGCCTCGCTCGGCATGGACACGACGCTGCTTGTCGACACCTACGACGTGCCGTCAGCGATCGCGACCGCGGTGGAGACAGCCGGCCCGGGGCTCGGCGCGATCCGCCTCGACAGTGGCGATCTCGGCCCCGCGGCCTGGGCCGCCCGAGCGCAGCTGGACTCGCTCGGCGCGCAGAGCACCCGCATCATCGCGACCGGCGATCTGGACGAACACGTCATCTCCAGGCTTGCGCACGCGCCGGTCGACGGTTACGGCATCGGTACGAAGCTCGTCACCGGTTCGGGAGCGCCCACCGCCGGGTTCGTCTACAAAATCGTCGAGGTGGACGGGACCGGCGTCGCCAAGATGTCGGCTGGTAAGAGCACCAAGGGATGGCGCAAGCAGGTGAGCCGCCGCCACGATCGGAACGGGGTCGCGGTGGCGGATGTGATCACAGTCGACCCCACCGGGGCCGCCGGCCCCAACGGCGACGGATCGACCAGGCTCGGCACGCACGGGACCGGCCCGCGCGAAACCGGCCTGGACCGGGGACTGCTCCTACCGCTGGTGCGCGGCGGGACGGTCCTGGACACGGCACGGACCAACGCGAACGGGCTGCTGGCGGCTCGCGCGCACCACGAGGCGACCGTGGCGAGCCTGCCGGCGGACGCCCGCTCCATCGCCTTCGGCGGACCGTGCCTGCCGGTCATCACCGTCGGGACGCCCGTTGGGCGACGGTGACACCCGCGCGTCCGACCTGACCGGGCAGGCGGCAACCGGGCGGCCGGCGGGAGCACAGCCACCTGCGCACGGGGCGGCGGAGGTGTTCCCCGGGCCAGCGATCGCGGTGAGTGTGGACGTCGTCCTGCTCACCCTGCGGGCCGGTCAGCTCTGTGTGCTGGTCACGCAGCGCGCGTCTCCGCCGTTCCAGGACGACTGGGCGTTGCCCGGTGGCCTCGTCCGGGTGGACGAGGACCTTGACGCCTCAGCCCGCCGCCAGCTCACCGAGGAAACCGGGGTCGCCGCTTCGGGCCATCTTGAGCAGCTACGGACCTACGGACGCCCGGACCGCGATCCCCGGGCCCGGGTTGTCAGTGTGGCCTACCTCGCGTTGCTGCCGAACCTGCCCCCTCCGCCGGGAGCCGATCGCGACGGGCCGCGAGCCCGCTGGTGGCCGGTGGAGGATCTGGGCTCAGCGGACGGCCCGACCCTCGCCTTCGACCATCCGGCGATCGTCGCTGACGGCATGGAGCGGGCCCGCAGCAAACTGGAGTACACCCCGCTCGCGGCGGCCTTCTGCGAGGAGCCGTTCACCCTGGCTGACCTGCGTCGCGTCTATGAGGCGGCCTGGGGAGCCCCGCTGGATCCCCCCAACTTCCGCCGCAAGGTCCTGTCGACAACAGGCTTCGTGGTACCGGTGGGCGCCCGAGCCGCGCCACGTGGCGGGGGACGCCCCGCCGAGCTGTACCGGCGGGGCTCGGCCACCGCCCTGCATCCCCCGCTGCTGCGCCGGACCGTGTGACCAGGAGACCGGCAACAGCACCGGCTTCACAACGCCGGGCTCACCGCACCGGGCTCCTCGTCCGGTGACAACCCACATGAGATCGTTGTCAGTGTGGATCCCAGCAATGCCGGAATATTTCTCGTGCTCGTCGGCGGAGCACTGTGCGCGCTGCTGTTCTTCGCCGGCCGGGCTGGACGGAGCCTCGCCGGCGAGCTCTGGAGCCGGCTGGGCCTCCTGCGCTGGATCTTCTTATTGATCATAGTGGTCATTCTTTTCGATCTCGCTGACGGCGCCGTGAACCGCTGAACGGGTTCCCCGGTCGCGACATAACTCGAACGTTCGTAAGCGGAACGTGCCATCATTCTTACGCACAGGCATGCCTTTCCTGTACCGAAAGCAACCGTTTTGTAGCTATGCGCCGACAGTCATCTAACTAGTTATACTTAACTTCCAGCAAGCCCAAAACAGGACGAAAGGATCGCGGGTGACTGGTCAACCATGGCTGTGGATGCCCCCGCACCAGGCATCGCGTCCCGTCGGCGTGGGGCTGCTCCTCCGTTCATACCGGCAGACCTACGGACTCACCCAGCAGCAGCTTGCCGAACGGCTCGGCTTCGACCAGTCCTATGTCTCGAAGGTCGAAAGCGGCCGGCGCGCGATCCACGACATCTCCACACTCCGCCACATCGCCCGCAGGCTCTCCCTGTCACCCGAGGACGTGGGGCTGGCCGCGGGCTCCCTCGCCGACCTCCGCAGGGACAACACCACAACCGCGGACCCACTCGCCGAGCGGGTCGCGGCGAGCCAGCGCACCTGGCGACTGACACGCGACCACCTCAACCACCACCGGATCCGCCTGGCCCGCGCCGCCGCCCAGCTCTATCCCGAGGCCTACCGGCTCGGTAACGGCCTGCTGACCGGGCCCGGCTGGATGTGGGACGCGCCCATCGACATCGCCGACGTCGGGCTGGAATGGTCGGATACGACAAACCCGCCAACCATCTCGGGCACGGGTACCGATACCGAACACGTCCGCCCGCTCACCGGTGACGGGTCCGCGTTCGGGACCTACACCCGAGCCATGCGCGACCTCGACCGGCCCACTCTTTTCGAGAACCGCCTGAGCTTCCGGCTCCTGGAGGCCGTCCGCACCGGGAGTAACGGCCGCCCGAAGCTGTCCTTCGGGCACACCACCTACTTTGATGCCCTTGATGTGTGTGAGTCGGTGGCGCATGAGGCCGCCGCGGCAATGATCGACGGCGGCCTGTCCTGGCCGGCGCTGCCCTTCCGGCGCCGGATCGGGGACCCGTTCGATCTGGAACGGCGGGTCGCGTTACCCTCCATCAACACGCTGACCATCCGTTACGACAAAACCCAAGCCAGCTTCGTACTGCACCGGCGCAGTGCCGGTTCGGTCGCCACTGCCGGCGGTGTTTACCATATCCTGCCGGCCGGGGTGTTCCAGCCGTCAGGAATCTCCGCTTCCCACCACCGGACGGACTTCGACCTATGGCGCAACATCATGCGTGAGCTGAGCGAAGAGCTTCTCGGTAACGCCGAGCACGACGGCAGCAGCTCCTCATTGATCGACTACGATGGCAGCGAGCCCTTCCGCTCACTGGAGCAGGCCCGCCGGTCCGGACGTGTCCGCGTGTGGTGTTTCGGCGTGGGCCTCGACGCGCTGACGCTCTTCGGCGAGATCCTGACTGTCGTGGTCATAGACGCTGATGTGTTCGACACGTTGTTCAGCGGGATGGTATCGATGAACGCCGAAGGGTCCGTGGTCACGACCGGACCGAATCAGCGAGCCTGCGACGGCATCCCGTTCACGGCGGCGACCGTCCGCCGGCTGATCGAGCAGGAACCACTCGCTCCCTCGGCCGCGGCCTGTCTGGATCTCGCATGGCGCCACCGCGGAACGCTGCTTCCGGGGCTGCGTATGCGGGCCACCCTCTGAGCGCGCCAGAGCCATGCGTGTTCTCGTGACCGGTGCGGCCGGTTTTGTGGGCGGAGTCGTCGCGGACACCCTCGCCGCGGCTGGCCATGAGGTCACCGCCCTCGTTCGCAACGAGCCGCCCCAGGCCCGGCTGACTCCGGGCATAGAGATCGTCAAAGCCGACCTGCTGGAGATCCACACACTCGCGGCGGCACGCATCGACCGTGGGTTCGACGCGGTCTGTCACCTCGCCGCCCTGACCCGGGTGCGCGAGTCACAGAGCGACCCGCTGCGGTACTTCGCGGTGAACGTGACAGGCACCGTGAACCTGCTGAGCCTGCTCGAGCGTGGCACCACGATCAGCGGCATCGCGCCGATCGTCGTCCTGGGCTCAAGCTGCGCGGTCTACGGCACACCCGAGACCCAGCCCATCCCCGAGACCCAGCCGCCGGCGCCGACGAACGCATACGGCGCCTCCAAAATCTCCGCCGAGCAGATCGTCACCCACCAGGCCGCGACCGGCCGGATCGGCGCGGTGGTGCTGCGCTCCTTCAACATAGCGGGCGCCGCGGGCGGGCACGCGGACAATGACCGGAGCCGGATCATCCCAGCGGCGCTGGCGGTGGCGGCGGGCACGTCCGATGTCTTCGGCGTCAACGGGGACGGCGCGGTGATCCGCGAGTACGTGCACGTCGCCGACATGGCCGATGCCTATCTTGCGGCCCTGGACGCCGTGCCGCCCGGCCACAGCGAGATCTTCAACGTCGGCACAGGCGCTGGCGTCAGCGTCGCGGAGGTACTCGCGGCGGTCGAACGCGTCACCGGCCGTACCGTACGGCGGGAGCGCCGGCCCCCCGCGGCCGAACCGCCCGTGCTGGTTGCCGACAGCCGCCGCATCCGGGCGAAACTGACATGGCACCCAACCCGCTCGACAATCGACCGGATCGTCGCCGACGCATGGGAGCACACAGCCCCGCGCGCATCCGTTCAGTGATCGGCCAGGGCGGCTACGCCCACCGGCTCTGGCGACGCGGCGGAAACAGCTATGATGTGGACGACATCGGCGATATGGATGGATGCGTATGGATGCGTCATGAATCATGCCGCAATACGGACTCCCGGCCGGCCGGGCGCCGCCATCCGCCCCGCCGGCCGACGGAATCGTCGTAAGATTTAGATCATCTATCCAGCGGATAGCCGATGTCACCGTATGGACAACCATCCATCACAAAAAACCCTCGGCGAAGTCAACGCAGCACGCATCGATGCCTGGCACTAATCTGACTTAACGCTGATCGGGACCGGTCAGCTGCGCCGGAACCGACGCGTGTCGGACAATCGGCTGTTGTCGCAGCCGCGGCGCATTCTGGGGGAGACACAGGGTGGACAGACAACCTGCGGGCGGGCAGCGCCCTCGGCCGACGTCTCGGGTGGTCGTCGACGTGGTACGCGCGGTGCGCGGCTGGGTTGTGGCAGTCGCGGGCGGTGTACTTCTGTTCGGTTGCTACCTGGGTGTCTCCGCGGAGACCGACCCCGGGCGTCAGCTCCCCTACTTCGCCTCCGGTGGGCTCGGCGGGCTCGCGCTCGTCCTGCTCGGGTGCGCGCTGCTGGTAGCCGACCAGATCGACGCCGTCTCGAAGAACGATCGCCGGACAGACCATCAGGTGGACGAGCTGCACCGGCTTATCGTCACCGCGGCCAGCGCCGGGTTTGTCCCGCCCACCAGCGCCATCAGCGCTCCGACGCCCCCCGCCAGCGGCACAGCCCCGGCCGGCTACGACGACGAAGGCCTCTTCGCGGTGCCCGCGGGGCGGACCTACCACCGTCGCACCTGCGAAATGATTGTCGGGAAACCCGCGCAGCCCGTGGATTCCGACCAGATCGCGACACGTGGCCTGACGGCGTGCACCATCTGCGAACCAAAGATCATCACGTGAGACGGCCGGGCCAGCCCCCGCGGCCGCGACGGGAGGATTGACGGTGACAAGCATCAACCTGGCATTTGCCGGAATTTCCATCGGGGCGATCGCCGCTCTTTCCGGTATCGGCCTGCTTGTCACCTATCGGACCAACGGTGTCCTCAACATCGCTCAAGGTGGTATCGCGGCGCTGGTCGCCTACGTCTTTCGCGAAATGGTCGTGGAATGGGAGCTGCCCATCTGGGCGTCGGCGCTGCTCTCGCTCGTGGTGATCTCTCCGGTGATCGGCCTGTTGCTCGAGCGCTTCGTCTTTCGCCCGCTCGCCCGTCGGCGTGCCTCCGCGGCCGAATCCCTGGTGGCGAGTTTGGGCGTGCTGGTCCTCACCGTCGGGATGACCGCCGGCATCTGGGGGCTGGGTTCCCGCCCAGACGCGCCAAGCCTGTTCCCGGCCCGCGCGATCCGGCTGCCGGGTAACAACCGGATCGGCGTGGACGCGCTCGCCGAGCTGGCCCTGGTCGTCACCGTGTGTGTTGCCCTCGGGGTCATCACGACCCGTACCCGGTTCGGCAGACAGGTCAGGGCCGTAGTGGACGACCGCCAGCTCGCCGAGCTTTCGGCGATTCCGGCCGACCGGGTCGCGGCTGCCGGATGGGCCGTCGGCACCACCCTCGCCGGGTTCACCGGCATCCTGCTGGCTCCGCGGCTACAGCTCACTCCGTACGGGCTCACGCTGCTGGTCCTGGAAACGTTCGCGGTGGTCGTCGCCGCCCGCCTGGCCAGCATGCCGGGTGCGGTCATAACCGCGTTGGCCATCGGCATCCTGCAAAGCGAGCTGAGCCAGTTCCAGGTGACCGGCAGATTCGCCGCGCTGTTTCTCGCCGTGCAGTCCAACCTGTTCGTGGCCGCGCTGCTCATTCTGCTGCTGGTGGTCCCCCGCTTGCGTGAGCTCGGCGGGGACGCCGGCTCCACCGGCCGCTTCTCCAGCCGCGGCGCGTCGCCGTCCGGCCCACCCGGCCCTGCTGATCAGCGCCGCGACGTGCTCGGGAAGCTGGGCGGCGCGGCGCTGCTCCTGGCTCCCCTCACCTTCGCTCCCCCGGACCTGCGTAACGCCTTCACCGTGCCGGCCCTTGCGCTGATCTTCCTGTCCTTGGTGATCGTCACCGGCTACAGCGGCCAGGTCTCCCTGGGTGTCGCCGGCTACGCCGGGCTCGGGGCGCTGCTGTCCGCCAAGCTGGCCGCCGGCGCGCTGTTCGGGCTGCCGGCCCTGCCCGGCCCGGCCGCCCTGCTGCTGGGCGCGCTGCTGGTCGCCCCGGTCGGTCTGCTCACCGGGTACCCCGCGATCCGGCGGCGGGGCCTCACCCTGGCGCTCACGACGTTCGCGGTCGGAGCGGTCGTGTCCCGCTTCGTGTTCCAGCAGCAGACGTTCGTCGCCAGGCTGCATGTCACACCATTGACCGTTGCCCACCGTGCGTTATCCGACCGCTGGTTCTACGTCGTGGAGCTGCTCTGTCTCGGGCTCGGCCTGCTCGTGGTCCGCAACCTGCATGAGGGACGGCTGGGCAGGGCGCTGCTGGCAGTGCGCGACCACACCGAGGGCGCGGCCGCGGTCGGCGTCGACGTCCGCAACCTCAAGCTGCTGTCCTTCACCGTCTCCTCTGTCGTGGCCGGGCTCGGCGGCGCTCTGCTGATGCTCGGCTCATCCTCTTTCGATCCTGAGACGTTCTCCCCGCTCAACAGCCTGCTGTGGTTCACCGCGGTCGTCGTCTTCGGCGCGGACAGTGCCGCCGGTGCCGTCGTCGCGGCCGGCTTCATCGTCACCATCGACACGCTGGCCCCGGCCGGTTCATCCACCCTCGCCGTCGGCATCCTCGCGCTCACCCTGGGCTGGCTGCCGGGTGGGCTCGCCTCCGCCGTCCGGGGTGTCATCACGTTCCTGAGCGGCCGCCTCGCCGAAGATCTTCCCTATGCCGCCGGGGCCCCGCTCACCCCAGCCGGGCGTCAACCAGTCCTGTCAGTCCCGCCGTCAGGCGCGCTGTCAGTCGCGCCGTCCACCAGTGTGGCCACCGCCGCCGTGACGCCCGCGGGACACCGGTACCCGGCACCTCAGAACGCATCCGCGTTGTCCCCGTTCGGGCAGGCCCTCGTCGCCTGGGTGCGGGAGGGCACGCGCCTGGCACCTGTGACCGGCGCGAGGATGACGCGGTGAGCCGGGCCGAACTCAGCGGCCACGGGCTCGTCCGCGGCTACGGCGGGCTCATCGCGGTCAACAAGGTCGACATCACCGTTGCGCCAGGCAAAGTCACCGGGCTGATCGGGCCGAACGGCGCCGGTAAGTCAACACTGTTCAGCCTGCTCAGCGGCGTGGAAAAACCCGACAAAGGCACGGTCTCACTCGGTGGCCGAAACATCACCCGGATGCCCCCGGATGCCCGCGCCCGCCGCGGCCTGGTGCAGACCTTCCAGGTCCCGTCGCTGTTCTCCAGCATGACCGTCATGGACAACCTCCTGGTCGGCGCTGAGAACAGGCGCCGCGACTATGCGGGCGGGCTGTTCGGGCTGACACCGCGCGGCGCCGCCAGGGCCCAGCGCATGGCAACCCGTACACTGGACTCGCTCGGTCTCACGGGCATCGCCGACGTGACCGCGGGAACGCTGTCCACGGGCGCGCTGCGCCTGGTCGAGCTGGCGCGTGCGTTGTGCGCCCGTCCCGATGTCCTGCTGCTGGACGAACCGGCGAGCGGCCTCGACGGGCAGGAAACCGAGCGGCTGTCCGCGCTGTTGCGCCGGGTCGCCGCCGAAGGGGTCGGCGTCCTGCTGGTCGACCACGATGCCGAGCTGGTCTTCTCCGTCACCGACCAGGTGTACGCGATGGTCGGCGGCAGCATAGTAGCCGAGGGCGCGCCAGCCGCCGTCCGTGACGACCCGACCGTCCGGTCCGTCTACCTTGCCCAGGGGCCGCTGGCATGAGTGCCGAACTGATACTCACGGGAGCACGGGCCGGCTACCGCACCATCGAGGTTCTGCACGGTCTCGACCTGACCGTTCCGGCCGGCAAGGTCACCGCGTTGCTCGGGGTCAACGGCGCCGGCAAGAGCAGCACGCTGCGGGTGCTCGCCGGCCTGTTACCACTTCGGTCAGGATCACTGACCTGGCGCGGCAGGAAAATCACCAAGATGTCCGCGCTGGACCGCGCCCGAGCGGGCCTCATGCTTGTGCCGGATGAACGGGCGGTGTTCGCCAGCCTCACCGTCGAGGAGAATCTCCAGGTCATCGTGGAGGCAACGGGCCGCCGGGACATCTCACCCGCGCTGGCGGCCTTCCCTCGCCTCGGTGAGCCCAACCGGCTGGGCCAGCGGGCCGGGACGCTGTCCGGCGGGGAACGGCGCATGCTGGCGCTGGCCCGTGTCCTGCTGGCCCAGCCCAAGGTGCTGCTCGTCGACGAGCTGTCGCTCGGCCTGTCGCCGAAGGTGGCGAGCGAACTGTTCGCGTGGCTGTCGACGGTGGCCGTCGGCGGGACGACGGTCGTCCTCGCCGACCAGTACACCGAAGAAGCTCTGAACCTCGCCGACGTCGTCTATGTGCTGCACCGCGGCGAGTGTTCGTTCGTCGGCGATCCCGCCGAGCTGAAACCGAGCGTGTCCGCGGAGCCGGTCTGACCCGCCCGGTCCGCAGCGGTCCGGTAACGGGTCAGACCGGGTCCCGATGGCCGCCCATCGATCGAGCCCGAGGGCTCGGGCCTCCCCGGCCGCGCGAACTACTCAGCGGGGTAGGGCAGGTTCGGGACGTCGAAACAATTAGTATCCAAATCTTTGCCTTGAGTCACCCAGGCGCCCTTTCCTCCGTTCGCCGAGTCCTCCCACTTGGCGACCTCAATGCAATTGTGATCAGTAGCCGGCGGACTCGGGCTCTTGGTGAAATTGCGCGGGGCAAGCAGACCGTCACCGTTGTAGTCCTGCGGTCGGTTCATGAAGCTTTCGACACATCCGCGGGTGAGATTGACGCCGCAGGACTTCATCGCATCGGTGAGCCAGGCGGCGGACACATAGCCCTCAAACGTCCACATGTTCAGCTGGCCCTCGCGCGCGGGCGCGTACTTCGCCATCGCCTCGCGGAACTTCGCCACGGCCGGATAGCTCGTGTCGTTGTAGTTACGGGTCGAGCTGATCGCGTAGGTGGCGCCCCGGCAGCCCGGCGCGTCCGCAAAGGTCTTGCCGAAGGTGTCGGTCCACCCCTGGCTCGTGGTCACCTTCGCCTTGACCGTGAGCCCCTGCGCCTGCATGGACTTGCACAGGGACAGGTTACCGGTGTCCTCCATCGCGTCAAAGATCACATCAACCCCGCGTGACTTCATGTCCAGCACGGCGGCGTCGAAGTTCGGAAGCCCGAGGTTGATCTCTTTTTCGACGACCGTGTACCCTTCCTGGCGCAGGCCGTCAGCCACCGACTTCGCATAGCGCTGGGAAGGCGCGACGTTGTAGTACACGACGCCCGCGGTCCTGGTGTTCAGGTTCTCCTTGAGCCACCGGTAGTTCTCCGTGCCCGCGTAGAGCGTGCCGCCATAGCCGGGCCGACCGCCGTCGCGCGGGTAATAACTGCCATAAAGAGAGTAAAGGTGCGGATACTGGTCGTAGGCATTACCGATCGGCTGGCCAGCGATGTCCGGTACGCCTTTCGAGTTGAGGTACGGCGCCCCGTCATAGTTGAACGCCGCCACCCCGGCCAACGCGAAGACCTTCTCATCGTCGACGAGCTTGCGGACGCACGCCGCGTTGTCCGGCCCGCTGCCATGGTCATCGCACTGGACGAACGTCACCTTGCGGCCGTTCACCCCACCGGCCGCGTTGAGCGCGTCGAAGTACGCCTTGGCCCCGTACAGGGAACCGGAGAACGTCGTCGGCCCCAGCGGGCTCGTCAGACCGACAATGGCACCGACCTTGATGTCGTTCGCGGTCACACCGGTGTCCGACGCGGTGTTCGCGCCGCCCCCCTGGGACGGGCCGCTGGGCGGCGTGCCCTGGTTACTCACCCTGCTTCCGCAGGCCGCAAGCACAAGGACGGACAGTGCGGCTGTGACGACGAGCGACTTCGCTCGTATGGGCATTACTCTCCCTCGTGATCGCTGGTTGCCTCAGACGTTATTGCGCTTCCTGGGATTCCGCACGTCACCCTTCCAAGATCAAAAATCGCACGCGGACAGGAACGGCGCCAGGAACGTCCGGTAGTGCCCGGTCAGGCACTGGCCATTATCACGATGGCAATCAGCATGGCGGTTCAACTCCCGCCGAGCCGACTATGGTGGTCATGCTTTTATGATCAGCCACCGTGACGCGTCCGAAAGCGTCGCCACCACCGTCTGCGTGACACCGACGCGATGGGATGCGCCGACACGAGAACCTGACCGTCCTCCGTGAACACATCATTCTGGCCGCCCCCGACAGGGCCGTTCCCGGAATCGCCGTTTGCGGGATCATCGCGGCTGAAGTCGGCAGCGGCCGCAGCGGGGCCGGCACCGTCGGTGCCCGGCGTGGACACGGTGGTGGACAGCAGCGTCACCGTGGAGGACAACTGATCACGCTCGACGGTGGAGCCCGCGGCCACGGGCGGCACCTCGGCAACCGCGGGTGTCACCTCGCTGGGCACAAGCGACGCTTCGGTGACCGGCTCGGGCGACGCTTCAGCGGCCGGCTCAGGTGACGCCTTGACCAAGTCAGCGGCGACAGCGGCTGGCAGGGCTGACACGTCGGGCACGTCGGGCACGTCGGGCACGTCGGCTTGATCGGCACCCGGTACCGCTGGCTGGGCCGGGGACCGCGCTGGTGGCTGCCGAGAAGAGTCAGCCGCCGATGCGCTGGCGGACTTCCCCCGAGGCGCCCGGGACCGCTTCGCGGGTGACTTCGGCTCGGGCCGCGCCGCCACCGTTTCATCAGACCCGTCCCGTGGAGCGGGAACCGCCCGCCGGCCGGATTTCGCCGCGGTACCGGCGGCAAATGGCGCCGCACCGGGTTCTGGAGTCACTCGCTGAGTGGGTACGGACTCAGCCGCTACGGACTCGTCTCCCAGCGAATCTCCGAGTGAATCTCCCGACCGCGGCGCGGGGGTTTGTGCCGGTACGGCCGGCTGTGCCCGCGTGGGTTTCGGGTAGGCATCGTGCTGCGGCAACAACCTGTTCACAATGCGTCCGCTCGGGCCCGGCCCCCGGTGGATGCGCCCATTGTCCGACAGCCGCCGACAGACCTGGTTCACGGTCTGCCGACGAAGCTCCAGCGCTTCCGCCAGCTGTCCGTCGTCCAGGCCGGCCGGAGCCTTTGCCAGCCGCTCAAGAATGCGGTCCGCGACAGTAGTCACAAACCCGGACGCTATACGCCATCCAAAATCCGCTTGCAAGCGGGGTGGGTCGACTTCAGCGCCTGTCGTCCGTCCGTGGTGAGTCCGGCGCTCCGCGCGAGCGGTGCAGGCGTGCCCGGTGGTGGTTTGATGATCCGTGCGCCTCGGCGTTATCCGCGGCCCATTCGGGGAATAGCCGCCGATGACACCCCGCGGCAACAAGCCAATGATCCAGCCAGGAGGCGACGATGACGCAACTGATGCCGGACGACGACATCAACAGCGTCGACGCCGGCTACATCAACGCCTATGGCGGCCCGCTTGAGCAGTCCGAGAGCCTCGACAGCGACGGCCTCGGATCAACCGACCGGGGGCATGACCCGCTTGACGACGGCTGGGATCCGCCGGACCGCTTCAGTCCGGGCGAACGCTTCGGCACGACCGCCGCGGAACAGCGTACGGGTGAGTCGCTGGACTCACTGCTCGCGCAGGAGCAGCCCGATCCGGATCCGTATGCTGAGGCGGCCCGGTTGGAGTCGGGCGACGTCCTGGAGTCCGACGTGTACGCTCCGTTTGATCCGCCGGAAAAGCTCACGCTGGACCTTGACGGACCAGCGGGCAGTTCACCCCCGCTGCTCACCGATGACGAAGGCGTACGAAACGTAACCACTGGAGAGCTCATCGCACATGGCCCGGTCGGTGGACGCTGCCGCAGCCGCGAGGACCCCCCGCGGCCGAGCGCGCCGGAGGAGGAAGCGGTACGGGTCCACAACGAAGAGTGACTAAGTGGTCGGACCCGCTCCAGCACGATCCGACCGACGCTCTCACCGCCACCCCGCGGTCTGCACACCGCCGCCATACCCGCCATGCTGGCACGATGGCCTACGGCGAGCCGGCTCCCGACGACACGACCGCGGCGCGCGAGCCGCCAGCGAACGACGCCCCTGGTTATGAGGGGCTGGCAACCTTCTGCCACCGACCGTGGCTGCCCGCGCCGGCAGACCTCGCGGCCCGCCGTCCGGACGTCGCCGTGATCGGAGCGCCGTTCGACATCGCGACCACTCATCGGCCGGGCGCCCGCTTCGGCCCGCGGGCCCTGCGCGCGCTCGCCTACGAATCCGGCACATATCACCTCGATCTCGGTATTGAGATCTTCGACTGGCTCGACGTCGTGGACGCCGGGGACGCCCGCTGCCCGAGCGGGCAGACCGAGGCGTCCCATCGCAACATCCGCGCGAAGGTCGGCGGCGTGGCCGGGCTCGGCATCATCCCGGTCGTCATCGGCGGCGACCACTCGATCACCTGGCCAGCGGCGTCCGGGGTGGCCGAGGCCGTCGGCTGGGGTGAGCTCGGCGTGCTGCACTTCGACGCGCATGCCGACACCGCGAACATCATCGACGGCAACCTCGCCTCGCACGGGACACCCATGCGCAGGCTGATCGAGTCCGGAGCCGTCCAGGGGCGCAACTTCGTCCAGGTCGGGCTGCGCGGCTACTGGCCACCACCAGACGTGTTCGCCTGGATGCGTGAACAGGGCATGCGCTGGCACCTGATGCAGGAGATCTGGGAGCGCGGATCGCGCGCGGTTGTCACCGACGCGATCGCCCAGGCTGTGGACGGCTGCCGCGCGCTCTATCTATCCGTGGACATCGACGTACTCGACCCCGGCTTCGCGCCGGGTACCGGCACGCCCGAACCAGGCGGGATGACACCCGCGGACCTGCTGCGCGCCGTCCGCCAAACCGCGCTGGACACCCCGCTGGCGGCGGTGGACATCGTGGAGGTCTCACCCCCCTACGACCATGCGGAGAACACCGTCAACAACGCACATCGGGTCGCGATGGAGGTGTTCGCCGCCCTCGCCCACCGGCGGCGCTCCGCAGCCGGCGGTGTCCCCGGCCTACCTGGACGCGACCCGCACGGCATCTCCTGACCCGCACCGGTCCCCCGGTCCACCGGTCCACCGTGGACCGGTTGGGACTCGCGTCCCGCCAGCGTGGGGACGGGGACCCCCTATTGGGCAGATGGACCGCTGTTGGGAACATAAACCCGATATCTCCCGCGGACTTCCCACTCTGAGGTGGCGCCCATGCAGGGACGGCAGCCCCGACGATCAGCAAGCCGGCGGTCGCTCCTGCGCGGATCGATCGGCGCTGCCAGCCTGCCCGGCCTGTCGGCGCTGATCGCGGCCTGCTCGGGTGCACACACCGAAACGTTCTCCGAACAGCAGCACCCGAAACCCGGCCCGAACAACCCCATGCTGTGGCCCATCAGCGCCGACAACCGGCCCATCGCGAGCAACCTGCCGCCGGAACGCGGCCGCCCCCTCAAAATCTTCAACTGGCCCGACTACATCGACCCACGGGCACTCGCGTCGTTCCGCGACTCCGTGGGTGTGACCGTCGAGGTGACGACGTTCAGCGACAACAGCCAGGCGCTGGAGGCCATCTCGGCCGGCACCGTCGACCACGACATCTACCTGCCGAGTTATGACCAGCTCGCCCAGCTGGTCGGCAACGGCCGGCTGCGGCCGCTGAACCACAGCTACATCCCGAACATCAGCCAGGTATGGCCGGACTTCACCAACCCGTTCTATGATCTCCAGTGGCGCTACACCGTGCCGTACACCGTCTACAGCACCGGCATCGCCTGGCGTTCGGACCTCGTCAGCGAGGACATCAGCGCGCGGGACAACCCGTTCGACGTCTTCTGGGACGCCCGGTACCGCGACAGGATCTCCGTGATCAACGACTATCGAGCCGTGATGGGCATGGTCCTGCTGCGGAACGGCCTCGACCTGAACACGGCCCGGCAGAGCGATCTCGACCTTGTCCGGGCGCAGCTGGCCGACATGGTCCGCGAGATCCGGCCCAAGGCGACGATCACCAACTACCGGGACCTGCCCGGGGGGCACTTCCCCATCGTCCAGGCCTGGTCCGGGGACGTGGTGAACGCCCGCAACTACCTGGCCAAGGACGCGAACCCGAACATCCTGCGCTACTGGTCACCGAGCGACGGCCGCCACCAGGCGGACAACGATCTGATGGTGGTCCTGCGGGACGGCAGGAACCCGGTGGCCGCGCACATGTTCCTCAACCACATGCTCGACTTCGATGTCGCGCTGGGAAACTACGCGACGATCGGATACCAGCCACCGCAGAACCGCATCACCTCCGCCGGACTCATCAGTCAGGGGTTCCTGCCACCGAGCCTGGCGAGCGCGGCTGTGGAACCGGCCTACTTCGCCACCGGCCTGCGCATTCTCGAGCTCGACCCCGACGTGGACCGACGTTGGCGGTCGGTCTGGAACGAGTTCCGCACCAACACCTGACACACCCGCGCCTGGCAGCGCGGGCCTTGAGCTCAGCGAGCGGTCATCGGGCGGCCGAGGGCGTAACAGGCGATCGCCGCGGCCGCCGCGACGTTGAGCGAATCCACCCCGTTCGCCATCGGGATCCGCACCTGGGTGGTGGCCGCCTCGAGCGCCGCCCGCGTCAGGCCCGGGCCCTCCGAGCCGAGCAGCAGCGCCAGCTTCTCGTGCGGCCGGGCGCTGAACTCGCCGAGCGCCACCGCGTCCGGGGACGGCGTGAGCGCGACCACCGCGAACCCGTGGTCCATCAGCAGCGACAGCGCCGCCGGCCATGGATCGATGCGGGCGTACGGCACCGCGAACACCTCGCCCATCGACACCCGTACCGACCGCCGGTACAGCGGATCAGCGCACCGCGGGCTGAGCAGAACCGCGTCCATCCCGAGCCCCGCCGCTGACCGGAAGATCGCTCCGAGGTTCGTATGGCTGACGATGTCCTCGCAGACCAGTATCCGGTCCGCCGTGTCCAGCACGTCCCCCAACGAGATCAACGGACGACGGCACATGGAGGCCAGCGCCCCACGGTGCACCTCGAACCCGGTGATCGTGGCAAGCACGTCCGGCCCGGCGAGGTAGACCGGGATGCCCGGGTCGAGATCGTCCGGCACCAGCGCGAGCTTCGACGGCCCGACCAGCAACGAACGCGGACGGTAACCAGCACGACGGGCCCTCTCGATGACCATCTCGCCCTCCGCGATGAACAGCCCCTCCGCCGGCTCCCGCCGTCGGCGCAGGGCCACGTCGGTCAGCCCGACATAGTCACGGACCCGTTCGTCGGCCGGGTCGTCGATCTCCACAATGCCCAACCCGCTGTCACACTCCGTCCGATCGAAGCGCGCCGTCACGATCCCACCGTATTGACATCCTCTCCGCCGTGAAGGGCGGAGATTCCCGTCTGCTACGCCCCGGTGGGGGTGAGCTCCGGGTGGGTTCCCGTTTCTCCGCGCGGTGCCGGCACGGGTGCCGATCTTACCTGCGCTCCGCGGGCAGACACCGCCAGTCCGGCGGCCTTCGCGACGTTGACCGCCGCGTTCACATCCCGATCCAGCACGGTCCCGCACGCCGGGCACGTCCACTCCCGGACCGCCAGCGGCTTCGGACCGTCTTTCACCCCGCAGGCCGAACACACCCGCGACGTCGGTTCGAACCGACCGATACGCACGAACCGTCGCCCATGCAGGGCCGCCTTGTACTCCAGCATCGCGACAAACGCCGACCAGCCGGAGTCGTGCACCGACTTCGCCAATCGCGTACGAGCGAGTCCTGTCACCGCCAGATCTTCCACGGCGACCGCTTGGTTCTCGCGGATCAGCTTGGTGGACAGATAGTGATGGAACTCGCGCCGCGCGTCGGTGACCCGCGCATGCTCCCGGGCGACCTTGACCCGCGCTTTCGCCCGGTTCGCTGAACCCTGGCGGGGTTGGTCGGTGGCGCACCGCTGACCGTGCTTCGCCGGTACATCGAGGAGCAGACCCGTCCGGTCCAGAACACGCTCGGGCCTGAAGGCCCACATCTTGGTAGCAGAATCAGCCCCCATGACCACTCACCTGGCCGCCCAGCCGGCCGCCCGGTCGGCCCCCCGGCGCGTCGAAGCACCCGTCGACCTGCTTGTGCGCGGCGCCGACATGGTGGTGACGGTCGACGACCAGCGCCGCGAGCTGCCTGGCGGGTGGGTCGCGGTGACCGATGGGCTGGTCAGCGCTGTCGGCGCGGCGAGCGACCCGCTCCCGGCGGCGCACCGCACCCTGGACGCGGCCGGCTGCCTGGTCACCCCAGGCCTGGTCAACACCCACCATCACATCTTCCAGAACCTCACCCGGTCATTTGCGCCGTCGGTGTCCGCGGCGCTGTTCACCTGGCTGCGCACGCTCTACCCGCTGTGGGCGCGCCTGGACGAGGAGGCCGTGCACGTCTCGGCCTACGTCGGCCTGACCGAGCTGGCGCTCGGCGGGTGCACGACCAGCACCGACCACCTGTACGTCCACCCCCGCGGCGCCGGTGACCTGATCTCGGCCGAGATCGCCGCGGCCCGCGCGCTGGGCATGCGGTTCCATCCGGCCCGGGGATCGATGTCACTGTCAGTAAAGAACGGTGGGCTACCGCCGGACTCGATCGTCCAGGATCCCGATGAGATCCTCAGCGCCTCCGCGGCGCTTGTCGCCGCCCACCACGATCCCTCCCACGGCGCCATGGTCCGCATCGCGCTGGCGCCCTGCTCACCGTTCTCGGTGAGCCCCGAGCTGATGCGGGCCACCGCCGAACTCGCCGAACGTCTCGACGTACGGCTGCACACCCATCTCGCCGAGGACCCCGACGAGGACGACTACTGCCTGGCGGCCTACGGCCGGCGTCCGGTCGAGCACTTCGAAGACGTCGGCTGGGGAGGCGACCGGGCCTGGGTCGCGCACTGCATCTGCCCGAACCCGGCTGAGGTCGCCCGGCTCGGCGCGTGGGGTACCGGGGTCGCGCACTGCCCGAGCAGCAACATGATCCTCGGCGGCGGGCTGGCACCGGTCATACGGCTGCGGGCCGCGGGTGTACCGGTCGGGCTCGGCTGTGACGGCTCCTCCTCGGCGGACGCCGCGTCGCTGTGGCTGGAGGCCCGCACGGCGATGCTGCTGGGACGGGTCCGCGGCGGGGCCGCGTCCATGTCCGCCCGGGATGCGCTCGAGATGGCCACCCGTGGCGGCGCGGGCTGCCTCGGACGGACCGGTGAGATCGGTGAGTTGTCCGTCGGCGCGGTCGGTGATCTGGTGGTCTGGCCACTGGACGGGATCAGCTTTGCCGGGGCGCTGACCGACCCGGTGGAGGCGTGGCTGCGCTGCGGGCCGGTCGCAGCCCGGCACACCGTCGTCGCGGGGAGGATGGTGGTGGCCGACGGGATGCCTGTGCACCCCAGCCTGGCCGAGATGCTGCGCCGCCACCGCATGATTGCCGCACGTATCCAGGGGCTGGGGTAGTACTACAGGGATAGATCCTTAATACATGAATTATGGTCATGTTTTCCTGCAGAAAATTGGGCCGTTTGTCCCATTCGCAGAACCATCAACGGCTCGTCCAACCTGCTGCCCGTCGGGGACCGGGCCGCGGTGCACGCGGCCTGGCGACGCCACGCCGACCTGGTCCGCCGCGCCTGGATGCGGGGCTCACCGGTCTGCCCGCGGCGCTTGCCCGCCTATCGGCCTGGACCGGTGCGGTCGGGTCGGGAACGATCGGGTCGGGAACGATCGGGTCGGAAGCGGTCGCTGACGAGCCCGTGACCGCACGGGCGCTGGCCGGCCACATCCAGCGCGCGCTCGACGCCGACCTTCCGGGCCGTCAGCAGCTCGAGCGCCGCCGCCAACAGGCCGGTCGGCACGGGCAGAGACCGCGCCGACCGGGCTAATATTTGCAGCTTACG